>JANPIG010000585.1:0-7345 GCA_031424875.1 Cytophagales bacterium | reverse complement strand
AAAATTGCCGAAGCAAACGAAGGTTATATAGAAGCAATAGGTGTGGACGGAGAAGGCGCTACTTTTAATATTTATCTTCATGAATGAATATGAGACTAATTGATGAAATGGGGAATTAATGAGGGACATTTATGTAGCCTTTGAAAATCATTATTGTTTGGGGAATATTTTGCTCATGTGAGGATGTATAGAAAGATGGATTACTTTTTTTATAATGGTATTAAACAATCAAATACTAAAAACATGAAAAAAATAATCTTATCAATCGCACTATTTATGGCTGTTTCAAGCGTAACATTTGCTCAGGAGACTGCTGGTCAGAAATTAGATAAATCAGTTGAAAAAACTAAGCATGCTGGAAGACATACTAAGCGTGCTATAAAAAGAGGAGCTAATAAAGTGGGGGAAGAGGCCAGAGAGGCAGGTCGTGATGTGAAAATGGCAACTAAACGTACAGGAAAAAAGATTAAACGCTCTGTAAATAGAACTGCCAAGAAGGTAGAAGAAAAAACCGATAACTAAGATGATTTTGATATAAGATATTATAAAAGACAGGCAACTTCAATGTGTTGCTTGTCTTTTATTTTTTCTCTGAAACAGATAATTCAAACACCCACAATAAACTATTTTGAACCATGAAAAATGATAAAGAAGAATACCAGCCTAAGTTTATGGAACGTTTGTCATCGGCGGTTACAAAGGCATCAGGTAGTAATGGAGCCATTATCGCTGCTTTTGTAACAATATTAGTCTGGGCAATGACAGGTCCCTTTTTCCATTACTCCGAAACTTGGCAATTGATTATTAATACAGGAACTACTATTATCACATTCTTAATGGTTTTTCTTATTCAGAAGTCACAAAATAAAGATTCTATGGCAATTCATTTAAAATTGAATGAACTGATAAAGTCGCATAAAGAATCAAGTAACCGCCTAATTGATGTAGAAAATATGACCGAAGACCAGATATTAATTATTCAAAAACATTATGAAAATTTAAACAAGATAAGTAAGAAAGCTATCAAAGAAATCCATGAGGAAGCAGATGAACTGAAAGATGATATTAAGAAAAAGGTAAAAGAGAAAGTCTAATTTAATTAAAAATTTCTTCCACTTTTACATTCATTGAAAGCATCTGTAGATTACCAAACTGCGTAATAAATGCTACATCGTTAGCATCACGGCCATACGCTAACACTATTCTGCCGCCCGTAGTGGTTTTCTGGATGGCATCAAAGATATACCAACGGTCGCCTACGAAGGCTTCAAACCAAGCGTGGAGGTCTGAAAAGGGTAAATCTTTCAAGAAACCAACTACCATGCGGGCAGGTATATTGATGCTTCGGCACAGGGCAATTCCGAGGTGAGCAAAGTCTCTGCAAACCCCAATTTTATTGGTCAAAATATCATTAGAATTAGTATGTGAAAAGGTATAGCCATATTGATATTGAATATTTTGGAATAGCCATTTACGAATAGCTTCTACTTGTAAAAATCCAATTTCTATGTTTTTTATTATTTCATGAGCCTTGTGTCTAATAAGTTGAGTGTCAGATAAGCAATAGCGACTTGGCAAGAGAAATTGGATGGTTTCAGCGGGTAGATTTTCTACTAAAACATACGCTGCAGTCTCATTTTTTTCTACTTCATTCTGTACCTCTACAATAGTTTCTGTCTGTATTTTTATATGGCCCTCTTGCCAAAGCATTCGCTGGCAGGCATTCCCAAACATATCTTGGTATGGTTTAATTTCTACTTGAGGTGTTACTCGCATTTCATCTACCAAAACCATTTGCCCCACATGGGGGCGTGGTCTTAGAATAGTGATAATGGGAGTAGGATAATCTATGTGATAAGCAAAGTTTGTACTTGCCCTTAATTTCATGTTTGCTGTGTTATTCTTGTATAACAAAGATACGAAATTTTAGGTTTATTTTAGAGATTTTAGCGTTCATATTTTGTATTATAATAACTCAGTCTTCAATCTCAAAATGCTTCGGCAAATCCATAATGCGGGCGTAGTTGGAGGGGGCATATTTATGACAACCCTCCAATATATAATTCATATCGCCGTGAAAATCAAACTGAATATCGGGATGAAGTTTCATGAGCTTTTTCAAGATGGCATCAGTACGCTTTGCTACATAATTGGCAAGGGTATCAGACTTTGAAGAGTACCGCTGAATCCACTTCAGTTGCTTTTCAAAACACTCTTTTAGTAATTTTATGGTCAATTCCACTTCGCCATATTTGTCTTTCGTTACCTTCACATGGCGGGTAATATCACCACTTACATACCGCATATCCATCATTAAATAACCCGATGAATAATGGTCAATACGATAGAGTTTGTCAATGCTTTTACGAATATCATCTCTCCGAGACTCAATGGTATCTCCTGCTTCAACCAATTGAAATTGTAATTGTTGCGTCAGAACATCATCTTTGGCGATGAGTTTCAATAGTAATTTATCCTTCTCTTTTTGAGGCATCGCCACGATTGCCTCTTGTAAATCTTTTTCTAATTTTGCCATTGGTTAGCCATGAGATTTAAGCTGTAAGCTATGCGTAAAATATCGCAATTTTAAATCTTGTTACAATTACTAATTTTGTAACAAAGTTAAGGAATTAGGGGTTAAATAAATAAGAGCTTTAAGTGAATAAACTCATTGAAAAATTTAATGTTCATTATCTTGTTATATCATACATAATTTAATTCTCACGGCTCAAAGCTCATTGCTCACAGCTAAAAAAACATGAAAAACAAAGGATTATTTTTTGCCTTGCTTATTATTTCCCTTTGGGCGATATCATTAACATATCTACTACACTACAAAATTGAGTGGAATAATCCCTTAGTGTACGTTTTCGTACTGATACAAATGCACCTCTACACGGGTGTATTTATCACTGCTCATGATGCTATTCATGGAGTGGTTGTGCCTGATAATAAGAAACTTAACTATTGGATTGGCTTTGTGTGTGCTACTATTTTTGCCTATAATAATTACGAAAAACTTTCTCGCAAACATCATTTGCATCATTCCCATGTTGTCTCTGATGATGACCCTGATTACTACAATGGTAATTTCTTTCGTTGGTATCTTAAATTTGCATTGGAATATGTTACGTTCTGGCAGATTTTATTGATGGCAATTACCTATAATATCCTAAAATTATTTTTCCCCATGGAAAATCTCATCGTCTTTTGGGAGATTCCTGCCATTTTGAGTACGCTTCAATTATTTTATTTTGGAACTTATTTGCCCCACCGTGGCGAGCATGAAGTCACGGATAAGTTCAAAGCACGAAGTCAGCGATTAAATCACTTTATGGCTTTTATTACGTGTTATTTCTTTGGCTATCACCATGAACATCATGCTTATCCCTACCTTCCTTGGTGGCAATTAGCTACTGCCAAAGAGCAGGAAGATGCTATGTAATGACATTTCATTTTCAAATACGGCATTATTATTGCTTTATTTTTGGTAATAATTTGATATAGATTTTTAGTAAATAGTATTTAAAAACTCTTTAAATATTTAATCACTATATTATGTTAGAAAATTATCTTTAAGTTTTCAATTTAAGGAAGACTTTTAATTATTCCTCTTTAAAAATAATAACAATATATTTTTAAAAAATTTTCTTGCTCATTTCTTAAATGAAATGCCCTTCCTAAAACAAATGGATATTAGCTATTAAAATTAAATAAACTAAAAATCTTATTTTCTGTAAAAAATTATTATTGAATTTAATATTAAGCCCTTGTAGTTTTAAAATTATTATCTGGTCTTTTAAAAGAAAAAGCATTCCTAATGTCGTATCCTTTTTTTAACCATTAACCGCCATTACTTGGTAGAATAATGAACAAAATTTCACCCACTTTACGGAGATGGGCAGGCTATTTTTTATCTAAACTTAACGAAAAGAGTCTATTTGCCCTATTTTTTATCTTATTAATAATTTGCATTAATGTAAATGCTCAAGTGTCTGGAAGAATTTATAAAGACTATAATGCCAACGGTGTTTGGGATAGTACGGCAACGTATCTTGACCAAGGTAGGATAGGAACAGTAGTACAAGTCTATGACAAAAAAGGCAACTTAAAAGGCTCTACCACTACCAATGCCGATGGTAAATATTTTATCCCCAATGTATCGGGAGACCTTCGCTTACAAGTTACGTTACCTGCATATTATACTGACGGATTTATTACAAGGGTTAATAAAGATAGTCAATCCAATATTCAGTTTATTAAAGCCCCAGCAACAAATGTAGATTTGGGAATGAACTTTAGCGATGATTATTGTGGGATTGACCCCAAGATAGTTGTACCTTGTTATGTAGTAGGCGTTGCTGCCACTACTGCTGCTGATGCTGGTTTAGCACTCTTCAATTATTCGGCCTCGGGAACTGACCATAGCCAAATAAGTATGCCCAATGCTTCGCTTAATTATATCGGTTCTACGTGGGGTGGAGCGTACCAGAAGGAAACAAATTCTTTTTTTATGGCTGCATTTATGAAACGCCATGCTAATTTTGGCGTGGGTGGCACTGGAGCAATCTATATTACCAAAAATGTTTCAGATGTGGCAAATTCTTCAACGGAACTATATGTAGATTTGAAAGCATTAGGTTTTGATACAGGCAATGACCCACACTCAATCCCTGATTATCAGGCAGATACCATCAATGTTAATGGAAATCCTTTTGATGATGTTGGCAAAATATCATTAGGAGATTTAGATATCTCTAGCGATGGGAAGTACCTTTTTGTGGTAAATCTAAAGCAAAGAAAATTACATAGAATTTTTATTGATAACCCTCATAAACCCGCAGGCACAATCACGGCGGGTGATATTACGTCTTGGGATATTCCAAGCGGTTTTGATGAATTATATAAAGGGATTGGTCGCCCGTTTGGCTTATGTGTCAAACAGGAAAAGGTTTACGTAGGGGAGATATGTGATGCCTCTATTTCGCAAGATAGCCTTGATTTAAAGGCAAGAATTTATGAACTAAAACCAGAAGATACCGTGCCTACGTGGAAATTAGATATTGAATTTCCACTAAATTATAAAAAAGGAAGAGCCACATATGAGCGACCAGAATCTGCACAATGGCATCCTTGGATTTCTGATTGGTGGGTGCCTGGACAACCTGAGTATATGCGTGGAAAACCCGACCCTACGCAAGACAAATATATTTCCTATCCAATGCCCTTAATTACAGATATGGAAATAGATGCCGACGGTTCAATGATTGTGGCTTTTACGGATAGATTTAGTCACCAAGTACGCTTTGCGGGAGTGGATGCACACGGAAAACACCACGGAACTTATGGTTTCGACCCACGATTAGGAGGGGATATTATCCGTTTGGGGCTTTGTGATGGTGTAAACTGGACTATGGAAAATAATGCTACTTTATGTGGAGTTGCTTCTAATGGAAAAGATAATAATCAAGGTCCAGGCGGTGGAGAATACTACTTTGGAGAAGGGAATGACCCCCTTGGACATTATGAATTGAGTGTGGGTTCTTTATGTTTCAGACCAGGTTCTCGTGAAATTTGTATGGCTTCTACCGATCCAATTCGCTCATATTCAGCAGGAATCACTTGGCTTGATAATGAAAATGGGAGTAAGAAAAGAGCTTTTGAGATTATCTCTGAATTAGATAACATCATCATTGGAGCTCCCGTACAATTCGGTAAAGCCAGTTCATTAGGGGATATTAATATGATTTGTGCAGTTTCACCCCTCGAAATTGGCAATCGTCTTTGGCGTGATGACAATGGCAACGGGATTCAAGAAGCAGGGGAGCCAGGAATTGCAGATGTACTTTTAGAATTGGTTAATGACCAAAATAAGATTGTAGGAAAAGATACCACGGATATTAATGGTATTTATTCCTTTAATCATTATAATGTAGTGGATACAACGGGAGCGTCTAAACCTGACCGTTTGG
Organism: Cytophagales bacterium; assembly: GCA_031424875.1. Classification (GTDB taxonomy): domain Bacteria; phylum Bacteroidota; class Bacteroidia; order Cytophagales; family Spirosomataceae; genus Arcicella. The sequence goes on along the minus strand of JANPIG010000585.1, from coordinate 1,373 downwards.
GCCCTCAGCCTAATACACACTATGCTGTTAGGGTAAAAGGTAAAGTTGGAGATGTGATGCCTACTGCTACAATTAAAGGAGGCAGAGCAGCGGCGTATGGCGGCAGTTCTATTAACGATGGAGGAAAATTAATTGATGATAGTGTTTTGGGAAATGCTAATGCGGGTTCAGGGCCTTTTCAGGATTTATTAGACTCTGATGGTATTTTAATAGGTAATGATGGAGTTATTGACATAATAACAGAAGGTGTTGGCCAATCAAATCATTCCTATGATTTCGCTTATTGCCCCTTACCAAAGGTAGATTTAGTTGCCCAAAAAGCCACCTGTGACCCTATTACCGATAAAATTATGAATAATGCCAGTATTACCTTATCAAATATGAAGTTTTCTCAAAAGGTAGGTTATTCCTTGGGTACAGTCTATGCAGGACCTCTGTACGATAATGCTAAAGATTTAGGTTTTCAAACGGTTTTTAAGATTGATAGTCTTGCAGGCAGTGCCACCGACCTAATCTATACAGTAAGAGTTTTTAATGCCAGCGACGATTGTGCGAGAGATATTCAGGTAACTATGGCAGGAACTGTTTGTGTTCCTTGTCAAATATCAGGAACAGCCAACGCTACTTCTATTGTAGTATATAACAATGGCACACCTTCTGACCCAGCGGACGACTATTTCACCGTTTTGGTTCAGGCAAATGCCACTAATGCAGGAGCAGCAGAGTTGTATGAAGTGGTAATCAATGCCAATCCAGATGGTACAGGCGGATTAGTCTTGAACACCGGCGGAACGTACTATAATCAACCCGTTAAAGTGGGATTAGGAAAGGAATTGAAGGCAAATAGTGTGGCAATAAAATTGACAGTACGTGATGCTATTAAAACTGCTTGTGTAAATTCAGTTAGCATACAAGCCGACCCATTCATATTAGACTGCAAGCCAAATATTTGTATGCCTTTGAAGGTGGTTAGAACGGATAATTAGGGATTAAGGGATTAGGTTATAGAATCGAAAGCCTTTGATGAATAACTCAATTTAAAGGGGAAAATTCAAATCCCTAATCCCCAATCTTCTACCATCCCAATCACTTACTTCGCTCAATCGTAAACTGCACTAAGCCAGACAATGACGTTTTGAATATGGAATCTGGAAAGGTATTTAAAATTGTTTGCGCTTCGGCAACAATATTTTTCATGGCTTGAGTGGCATATTCAAGTCCACCAGATTTCTTTACAAAATCAATAACTTCCGATACTTTTTGAGGGTTCTCAGATTCGTTTTTTATAATATTTACTATTCTTCTTTTAGCCCACCAATCTGCCTGATTCAAGGCATAAATGAGGGGTAATGTCATTTTCTTTTCCTTGATAT
>JANPIG010000584.1:0-10387 GCA_031424875.1 Cytophagales bacterium | reverse complement strand
CAGCAAAATTGACCATGAATTTTGACTGCCCGAGTGGTATTCAGCAAGTGCGTTTTAAGTATGGAGTTTATCAATTAGACAAAGCAAGTACTTTTGAATTATGGGTTTCTACCAACGCTGGAAATTCTTGGCAACAAATCGGTAACAGCCTTACGGCAACTGAAAAAGCTCTGCGTGATGCCTTATTTAACGTAAATATTGCCCAAGCCTCCCGCATAGAAATTCGTAAAACGGATGGTTCGGTAAACAGATTAAATATTGATGATATTACGATTGTTACTTATGGAACAATTACCAATTCTACTCCCGTAGAAAATGGCTCAACCCTGGCAAGTCGTGATGATAATTTGGGTTTGGGCAACCCTTCTAATGCCGTCAGTAATGCCTCTTCTTCGGATAATTTTTTGATGGTAAAAAATGCTTATACGCTTTCTTATAACAAAAATAAAGGAACAGCCAATTGGGTTTCTTGGCATTTGAGTACGGCTTGGAAAGGGGAAACACCTCGCCAAAATGATTTCCGTCCTGACCCTTCTTTACCTAATAATTGGTACGAAGTAAACCCAAGAGACTATGCCGATACGGGTTTTGATAGAGGACATTTATGCCCATCAGACGACCGTGACGGAGGTTTGGAAGATAATCAAGAAACATTTTTCATGACTAATATGACTCCCCAAGCTCCTGACCACAACCGAGGAATTTGGAAAACCTTAGAAGATTATGGCAGAATTTTAACCCAACAAGGCAATGAAGTTTACATCATAGCGGGTACGATAGGAGAGGGGGGAATGGGAGCAAATGGTTTCGCTCGTACTATTGGGAAAAACAATAATATTACCGTTCCTGCATCGCTTTGGAAGATTATTGTGGTGTTGCCCATCGGACAAAATGATGTACAGAGAATCAATGAAAACACCAGAATTATTGCCGTAAATATCCCTAATCAAAATTCAGTTGGGGCAGATAGTTGGAAGAAATATCGTGTGTCAGTAGATGAATTGGAATCATTGACAGGTTTTGATTTTTTATCAAATGTTCCGACTGACATTCAGGCGGTTATAGAAAGTAAGATGGATAAGTAAAGTAGTAAAAAATAGACCACAAATGAACCCGCAATAGAATTGGGATTTTACGGATTTACACGGATTTTTATTTAATTTTACGGAATTATATACTTACTGACGTAAGAAAAACCTAACGACTTAATAGAGTTTTAAATCTTTGATTTTCAGTCTGTTATCAATAGCGAGGGATTTAAATCCCTCGCTATTGATAACAGAAAACCAATTTGCGTATATAAGTTATAGTTCCGAAACTTTATTAGTGAAAATCCGCTAAATCTCAATTCCATTGTGGGTTCATCATCGTGCCATTAAGCATTTTACTTTTTCACCGAATGTGAAATCGTCTCTACCAATTCACCTCTTGCCATTTTTTCAGCTTTGTCAAATTGAGCTAAGGCTTTTTGGAAAGTATCATCAAACGGTGCCATCACTTGAACATATTCATTATTTAAGCCGTCAGATGCTTTGCGTTGCCACACATTGCGAGCAATATACGCTTTGAGTTGTGCCTTAATGTAGGGCATCGAACGTTCGTAGTCTCTTACTCGCATCTTTACATTGGCTTGTTTTGCCAGCTTCTGAATTTCAAGCATCATGGCATCGTTTACTACAAAAAACTTATTGAAATCCTTGAAAGTGAGTTTTTCTAAAGATTTTATGTTGTCGTTGGTATAATTTAAGGCAAATTCACGAATGATATTTTTGCCCCACAAATCACTTAAATATTTGGTAAAATAAGTGGTATCACGAGCAACGAATACGTCAGGCGTTATACCTCCACCTCCATATACGGTGCGTCCACCAAAGGTTTTGAATTTAAGTTTTTCATTAAATTTGATACTATCCGAACTGAAGAATTCGCCACTTTTCATGCGTTTGTCGTAGTCTTTTTCATAATCTTCTTCTTGTCCCAGTGTATAAGGTTTCTGAATACTGCGACCACTTGGGGTATAATATCTCGAAATAGTCAGGCGTAATTCTGAGCCATCTTGCAGATTTACAGGCATTTGCACTAATCCTTTTCCAAAAGAACGTCTGCCCACAATCAAAGCACGGTCATTATCTTGCAAAGCTCCAGCTACAATTTCTGCCGCCGAGGCACTGTTTTCATCTACCAAGACCATTACCGCTCCTTTCTCAAAAATTCCATCTCTTTTGGTATAAGTTTGGGTATCGTATTTTGTACCTTTTCCGTCAGTATAAACAATCATTTTTTCCCCTGCCAACAATTCATCTACCATTTTCTCAGCACGGTCTTTATAACCACCTGGGTTGTTTCGAAGGTCAAGCATCAAGCGCTTCAAACCTTGGGTTTTCAAGTTTGCCAAAACGTTTCTAAACTCTTCAAAAGTAGATTCTGTAAATCTATCTATCTTGATATAACCCGTTTGAGCATCAATCATATAACCCGCTGAAACCGAATAAGACGGAATTCTATCCCTAACTACGGTAAACTTTTTAATGCCTTTTTCACCATTCCTCAATACTTCCAACTTCACTTCCGAACCACGAACTCCTCGCAACTTGCTGAAAATGAAACTGTTAGTAACTTTTGGTCCCGTAAGGGCAAAACCATCCGCCTTCAAAAGTCTATCCCCACTTTTAATTCCCACAGCGTTGGAAGGTCCGCCGATGATGGCATTCATTACATAGACCGTATCACTAAACATATTAAACTCAATACCGATGCCATCAAAACCAGATTCCAACTGCGAACGTGCCGAACCCGCCTCTTCCGTAGAGAAATATGCCGTATGCGGGTCAAGTTTTTCGAGCATTTTTTTAATAGAATAGTCCACCAAAGAATCCGTATTGACCGAATCCACATAGCTACTTTCAATCAATGAAAGGATTTCACGATATTTGTTATAACTCTTCGAGACATCATTCATCTTGGTCTGGCCGCCAAAGAAATTAGCACCCAACAAAATCCCTCCCACCACGGCAAGGGCAATCCAAATGGGTATTTTCACGATAGTCGAATTGTTATTAGGGCTATGTTCGTTTTGCATGGTTAATATATTTTGTGGAAATGGATATTAAAGTTACAAAAAACTGGATTCTCCCCAACGTTTTTGCTGTAACTTTGTTTATTCGATGGTCGATACTCGTGATTCGATGTTTGGAATTTTGCTAAGTATTTAATTTCGCCCATCGAATTTCAAACATCGAACAACGAAAATAGAACAACGCAAATGAGAATATTAGCCATAGATTACGGAACAAAGCGGGTTGGCTTGGCGGTTACAGACCCCTTGAAAATCATTGCATCGGCTTTGGACACGGTTCATAGCAAAGACATCATAAATTTCTTGAAAGAATATCTTGAGAAAGAGGAAGTTGAGGCTTTTGTGGTGGGTATGCCCGTGAATTTAGACGGTGAAGATACCAACAATACTTCCCACGTAAAGGGCTTTGTAAAGACTTTAAAAAAGACATTCCCCGATATTCCTGTACATTTGCACGATGAACGGTTTACTTCTAAATTGGCTCTACAAGCCATGATTGCAGGAGGTTATTCTAAAAAAGACCGTCGTGAAAAAGGCAATATCGACAAAATTTCAGCGACTATTATTTTACAATCTTTTATGGAAATGGAGGGCTTGTAAATTGTTGAGTTATTGAATTGTTGAGTTGTCGTCTTCAACAATTCAACAACTCCAACTTCAACAATTAAAATAATGCACATTTACGGTTTAATTGGCTTTCCTTTGGGTCATTCATTTTCAAAGGGATATTTTACGGAAAAATTTGAGAAAATGAATCTCTCAGATACGCACGTTTATGAGAAATTTGAGTTGGAAAATATCAACGATTTTCCAGCATTATTAAAGACTCAATCTCCCAATCTGCGAGGCTTGAATGTAACCATTCCCCATAAACAAAATATAATTCACTTTTTGGATTCGGTGGATGAAGCCGCTTTGAAAATTGGAGCTGTCAATACCATCAAAATCATGGAAGATGGTACCACTAAAGGCTATAATACTGACTATTGGGGTTTCAGATGGACATTAGAGCAATGGTCTGCTTTTCAAGAAATTAACCCTAAAAGAGCATTGATTTTGGGTAAAGGTGGAGCAGCAAAAGCCATCATTCAAGCCCTGCAAGACTTGGGACTGGAAACGCAATATGTTTCTAGGAAAAAAGAGGAAGATACACTCACCTATGATGAACTCACGGAAGCAGCCATGCAAGAGCATCTTTTCATCGTCAATACTACCCCGTTGGGGATGTTTCCGAAAGTTGAGTATTTTCCAGAAATACCGTATAATCTACTGACTGAACAGCATTTACTGTATGATATTGTCTATAACCCTTTGGAAACAATGTTCTTGAAAAAGGGGTTAGAACACAGAGTAAAAGGCGTACATTTTGGACTGGAAATGCTACACGGACAGGCGGAAAAGGCTTGGGAAATATGGAATTTAGGGAATTAGGGGATTGGGTAATTAGGGAATTGATGGTCAGTGTGCCACGGTTTGCAGGGGTTTTTTGTGTGTATGATCGTGGCACACTTTAAGCGAATTATCCCCAGACGTGCCACAGTCATACGCTTGAAGCCTACGCAAACCGTGACACATCCACGATACCATTTTATTTGAACACAATTATTTGATTATCAGTATTTTATAAATTTTATTTTAAATGATTTATTGTGAATTTTCGCAGTCAGCCGTTCACCTTTACCGTGAACCGTTCACCGTGAACCGTTCACCTACTTTTAGATATGCAACACGATATTATTGTCATTGGCGGAGGAATTGTGGGCTTGGCTACTGCCCTTAGAATCAAGGAACAACGTCCAGAACTGAAGGTTTTGGTACTGGAAAAAGAACATGAAGTAGCCATGCACCAAACGGGAAACAATTCGGGCGTGATTCACTCTGGGCTGTATTATAAACCAGGGTCTTTGAAGGCTACCAACTGTATTCAGGGCTATCATCAGTTGATAGAATTTTGTCAGCAAGAAAATATTCCCTACGAAATTACGGGCAAAGTGGTGGTAGCAACTCAAGAGTCGCAACGCCAACAATTGGATAATTTGTATATCCGTGGACAACAGAATGGTTTGGAAGGCGTGCGGAAAATATCAGCTGCCGAAGTGAAAGAATATGAACCTCATGTGGCGTGTGTAGAGGGAATGTGGGTGCCGCAAACGGGCATTGTAGATTATAAAGTGGTGTCCCAGAAAATGGCAGAAAAACTGCGTATTTTGGGTGCTGACCTACAATTTAACGAAAAAGTTACGGGTATTACCAAAGGACATTCGCTGTCAATTGTGAAAACGGAACACAATACTTACGAAACCAAATTGGTGATAAATTGTGCAGGATTATACTCTGATAAAGTAGCTCAAATGTCACAAGACAACCCAATTGATGTGCGGATTGTGCCTTTCCGTGGGGAATATTTCAAGATTCGTCCCGAAAAACATTACTTAGTAAAAAACTTAATTTACCCCGTGCCAGACCCCAATTTTCCTTTCTTGGGCGTACACTTTACCCGCATGATGAAGGGAGGCGTAGAAGCGGGTCCCAATGCGGTTTTGGCATTCAGAAAAGAAGGCTACCAAAAAATGGACATCAACGCCAAAGAACTTTGGGAAACCCTCACATGGGGCGGATTCCAGAAAGTGGCGATGAAATATTGGGAAACAGGTTTGGGCGAAATGTACCGAAGTTTCTCGAAAGCCGCCTTTACCAAAGCCCTGCAAGAATTGATTCCAGAAATTCAAGAATCTGACCTCATCGAAGGCGGTGCGGGCGTGCGAGCTCAGGCTTGCGACCGAACAGGAGGGCTTTTAGACGATTTCTCAATCATCGAAGACGAAAAAGTAATCAACATCCTAAACGCTCCGTCACCAGCCGCAACGTCCTCATTATCAATTGGAAAGACGGTGGCGGAGATGGCTTTTAAGCGGTTTTAGGCGGACTCATTGCTTTGTATTTTTGTCATTTCATCTCAATTATTGCCTTGTATTTTTGTCATTTAACTCCAATTATTGCCTTGTATTTTTGGAAATTTACTTATATTTGCCTTAAAATATGAGATAAAACTATGTATATTGAAAGAAATATTGACCCAGAATTAAAGCAATGGAAAGAAAGTACAAGTAGAAAACCCTTGATTTTGAGGGGGGCGAGGCAGGTTGGTAAATCGTCAAGTGTGAGGAATTTAGCCAAATCATTTGACTATTACATCGAAGTCAACTTTGATGATAGACCTGAAATTAAAACTATTTTTGAGAATTATACTCAACCAAACGATATTTGTGAACAGCTATCCATTTTCTTCAATACGTCAATTATAGAAGGCAAAACCCTTGTTTTTTTTGATGAAATTCAAACCTGTATTCCTGCCATAAGTTCATTACGGTACTTTTATGAAAAAATGCCAAATCTGCATATCATTAGTGCAGGGTCGTTATTGGAATTTGTTTTGGCAGAAATTCCATCTTTTGGCGTGGGTAGAGTTAGGTCTATGTTTTTATATCCTCTTAATTTTACAGAATTTTTAAAAGGAGTTAAGGAAGAATTACTTTTGAAAGCATTACAAAAAGCATCTTCACAAGAACCGTTGGCTGAAATATTACATCAAAAACTCAATAATTATTATAAAAAATTCCTGATAATTGGAGGAATGCCCGAAGCTGTCAGTCATTATATTGAGCATCAAGATTTATTAGAAATTCAGCGAATTCTGAACGATTTAATTATTTCATTACGGGCAGATTTTGTGAAATATAAGCATAGAATTGATACGTCAAGGATTTCAGAAGTTTTTAATTCTGTGGTAAATCAGATGGGCGGTAAATACACATATTCTTATCCCAACGCAAGCCTCAATAACAAGCAAATTAAGGAAATTTTAGAGCTTCTAACCATGGCAGGACTCATTATTCCTGTAACTCATTCATCAAGTAATGGGATTCCATTGGGTGCTGAAATTAACCCTAAAAAACGGAAATATCTCATCTTAGATACGGGGATTTTTCAGCGGATTTTGGGAGTAAATATTTCAAATTTGATGTTAGAAAATGATATAAATTTTATCAATAAAGGTGGTATTGCTGAATTATTTGTTGGCTTAGAATTATTGAAATCTAATTCTTGTTATGAACAAAATGAACTTTATTACTGGCAAAGGGAATCAAAAAGTAGCCAAGCCGAAGTAGATTTTGTCATTCAAAAAGATAGGCTAATTATTCCCATTGAGGTAAAATCTGGCACAAAAGGTTCAATGCAAAGCCTTTATCTCTTTTTAAAAGAAAAGAAAAAAGATTTTGGAATTCGGCTATCCTTAGAAAATTTTGGAAGCATTGAACACGTCAAAATAATGCCCATTTACGCCATTGGAACGTATAATGTCACCAAAAACTAAAATCAACATGAAAACCATCCCCTTCCACATAGTAGATGTATTCGCTGAACAAAAATATGAAGGCAATCAATTAGCTGTTTTTGAGCATGACGGTTCTATTCCGACCGAGACGATGCAGGCGATGGCGAAAGAAATAAATTTTGCCGAAACCACTTTTATTAATACCAAAACCTCAACGTATGAAGGCTACGATGTTCGTATTTTCACGACTGAACAAGAGATTCCTTTTGCAGGACATCCAACATTGGGAACAGCTTTCGTAATCCGTGAGCAAATCATCAAACAGCCTGTCGGTCAGGTAGTTCTGAACTTGGGCGTGGGCAAAATACCCGTTGATTTTGTGGGCGATAAACTGTGGATGCAACAAATCAATCCGATTTTTGGCAAAAATTATGCCGTGGATGAATTGGTAGATGTATTAGGAATTGCTTTGGAAGATATGATGCCCGAATTCCCGATTATGGATGTTTCTACGGGTTTAGCATTTTTAATTATTCCCGTAAAAAATCTATTGGCTCTTCAATCGATGAAACCCAATGCTGAGAAGATGATGGCGTTTTTATTGAAAAATAATCTCTACAAAACAAATAATCCAACGGGCAAGTCGATGAACTTTTTCGTGTTTACAAAAGAGACCTATTCGCCTGAAAATCAACTAAATGGGCGGATGTTTTTGATTGAGGATGGAAAATTAAACGAAGACTCTGCTACGGGCAGTGCCAATGGTTGTTTGTTGGGATATTTATTGAAAACTAATTTTCTGAATACAAATACGGTAAAAATCAGCGTTGAGCAAGGCTACGAAATACCCAGACCTTCCATTTTATATCACGATGGATACAAAATTTCTGAAAATGAATTTAGTATCAGAATAGGAGGGAAGGTACAGGCGGTTTCAAAAGGTGAATGGTTATAAGGTAGAATTCTCGTGGCATAATATTTTGACTGATTGATTCACACAGTTTCATCATTCAAAACACTCAAATACATTGAATTTAAAGCCTATATTACCTTTTTTTATCGTTTTATTTACCCTTAAAAATTTATTGATTTTTGGGCAAAAGACTAAAGTAGATTCCACTACTGTTGTCAATGACGTATCAAAGCAAGTAGATATTAAGGATTATATGAGGACGATTTTCACCAAGAAAGAAATTGCCGAAAGCGATTCCACCAAAAAGGCTATTGCTAAAGAGGTGGCTGTTATGAAAAAATCGCTCGGACCATTCTATACGCCCGTGGCTTATCCGGGCTATTCTTTGGTATCTGGATTTTTGATTGGAGTTGTCAATAGTTTATCATTTTATACGCATAGAGGAAATGATGCCAAGATTTCTACAATTTCTATGCTGAATATGTACACCCAAAACAAACAATTTCTCAATACGCTTCAATCTAATATTTGGCTAAATAATGAAAAATATAATCTTCTGGGCGACATTCGATATTACAAATATCCCAACTTTACGTATGGATTAGGAAGCAAAACTAATTTAGAAGATTTGAACAACGTAAATTATACCTTGATAAGAATTTATGAAGTAATTATGCGAAAAGTTAGAAAAAATACGTTCGTTGGATTAGGTTATAATTTAGATATACATAGAAATATTTCACAGACGAACGACCCAGCAATTCCTGAAACTGACTTGCAAAAATACGGTTATAGCGAATCATCAAAATCAGCAGGACTTACTGCCAACTTCCAATTTGATAGTCGCCTGAATAGTAATAATCCATCGGAAGGTGCTTATGCAAATGTCCAATTGAGGGCTAATATGAAGGTTTTAGGCAGTGATAGTGATTGGCAATCTTTCACCACAGATTTGAGATATTTCCTGCCACTTTCCAGAAAATCAGGAAATGTTTTGGCATTTTGGACTTACAATGTTTTGACTTTGGGAGGAAATCCACCCTATTTTGACTTGCCAAGCACGGGTTGGGATATAAATAACGCAACAGGTAGAGGATATGTAGAAGGCAGATTTAGAGGTAAAAAATCATTATATTTTGAAACGGAATACCGCTTTAATATTACAAAAAAACGTTTTTTAGGGGGCGTTGTTTTTACAAATTTGGCGTCCTTTTCTGAACCAATTAGTAATAATTTTGAAAAGATAAACATTGGTTATGGCGCTGGTTTACGGGTAAAATTGAACAAATATGCCAAAACGAATCTTACCATTGACTACGGAATCGGTCAGGGAGGTTCAAGAGGTTTTTCTTTTGGTTTGAATGAAGTTTTCTAATATTGAGGAATAGTATATTCATGAGGCTTTCGGTATATCTGGAAGCCTTTTGTCTTTACTTATGGATTAATGATTTTAAAAATTCCATAAAAACTTGTGTATTGTCATTCTGGTTTAGGAGGGAACTGAATTAAAGCTACTCAAATATATTGTTTTAGTTCATAAGCAGTTGCTTCCTACATGGGGATGACAATACTCTCCAACAAAATGAACAAAAAAATTATATTCACTACCACCTTTTTATTGCTCTTAAGCTCAATTAGCCTTGTTTTTTCTCAAAAAAACGTAACTAAAGCCAATGACTCAAATACCCCTTTACATCTAATTACACCTGATTATCCTGTGCCTTATGGAGTTGTGAAGACGGAGGAAATTAGTAATGTTTTGAACCAAATTCATGGGTATCTGAATCAAGTTACGCCCACAAATTTTGTCAATTCCAAAACGGGTGAAATCCTCACCGATTTATCCAAAATTGACGAAAATACAGCCTTACAAAAAGGTGATTTTCGTATTGTTAGCTATGAATGGGGTGTTTTGTATGGAGCTATGTTGCAGGCATCACAGGCAACGGGCGATGTTCGATTCAAGGATTATGTAGAAAAACGCTTAAAATTCATTGCAGAATCGGTACCTTATTTCCAAAAAACATCCGAACAAAATGCTGATTGGGGAACAAAAGGACCT
>JANPIG010000583.1:0-2755 GCA_031424875.1 Cytophagales bacterium | reverse complement strand
TGCTTTTCGGGTGACCTTGGTCGTAGAAATTATCCGCTCCATATTGACCCATCCAAGGATATTCCAGAAGTAGATTATCTGCTTTGCGAAACCACTTACGGAGCCAGATTGCACGAAGATAAAATCTCTCCAGAAGAGGCTCTTGCCGATGTTATTAAACGTACTTGCATAGATATTCCAGGGCGTTTAATTATCCCTGCTTTCTCAGTTGGGCGTACACAGGCACTATTATATACGCTCAATCGCTTATACACAGAACGTGGTTTTCAACCCATTAAAGTATTCAGCGACAGCCCATTAGCCTATGCCTCGACAAAGGTTTATCAGAAAAATTTGAAGCAACTGAATAAGGAAGCCCGTGATTATCAGGCAGAGACAGATTCATTGTTTGACTTTGAAAACTTGCAGTATATTCAATCGGAAAAATCAAGCAAAACTATCTCCAATTATAACGAGCCTTGCATAATTATCTCGGCATCGGGCATGATTTCGGGTGGGCGAGTTGAACAACATATTGCCGCCAATGTCAATAATCCTTACTGCACCATTTTGTTGGTAGGTTATGCCTCTGAAGGCACTTTGGGTTGGCGTTTGATGAATGGACAGAAAACACTCAGAATTAAAGATACCGAACATCAAGTGTTGGCAAAAGTAGAGAAAATTGACGTTTTCTCAGGACATGGTGACCAAACGGATTTAGTTTCTTTCGTAAAAAAGCAATCTAAAAACAATCTCAAAAAAGTCTTTCTGATTCACGGAGAAATGGAAAGTATGGAAGTTTTTAAAGAGGTGTTGGAAAAAGAAGGCTATTCGGGGGTTGAGATTCCTGAATTTGGACAGATGTTTGAATTATAATTTATTGAATAAAATTAATTTGTAGGGTTTCGTTTTCAGCGAAACCCTATATTTTTATCAATATATTCACAATCATTAAATAAGAATGCAAAGAATACGTAACATAACCTTTTTTGTAATAATTTTATTCGTAGCAATATTTTCCATCTATTTAGAAAGGAAAAATACATTGAGGGTCGATGATGACATCGATTGTACCAAATTAGACAAAATTTTATTTGAAAAGCTGGCTATTTTAGTAAATGAAAATAATTTTAATAGACAATACTATGAAGTTATTTTATCTTACAACGCTGGTTGTAATTGTTCGTATGTTTTGAATTATAATACTGAATATCAGATACTTAGTATAAGTTCTGATCCATGTAGCGGTTTTTCTAGATATGCGAAGGTCAGTAGAAAAGATCTTTTTAAAATAGTAAACAGTAACATTAAAATTGAAAATTTCTATCAATTTTATAAAAATGAATATCCAAAAGACTATGGGATAATTCAGACAAGAGCCTGTAACCCCTCTTTTTTAGATTTATTTTTTGACTAAAAATATTTACCGATTTTTTATTAAAATATCCCAAAACTTAAATCAACCTAACTCATCATGCAAACAAGCCTAATCACAAACGACGCAGTAATTTTAGGTATTCTTTTGGGAATTATCTATTTCACTTTTTATACTTATTCTCTCCAAAATCGTTTTTGGCAACGATTCTATTTATTCTTTCCCAGCATTCTGATTTGTTACTTTTTGCCTGGGTTGCTCAATACATTTCATATTATTTCTGGCGAAAATTCTAAGTTATACGAGGTTGCTTCCAAATACCTCCTTCCTGCTTGTTTAGTATATTTTACTATAAATATTGACTTTCAAGCCCTCAGACGTTTAGGGCCAAAAGCTATAATTGTCTTTTTGGCTGGTTCTGTAGGTGTAATGGTAGGAGGGCCCGTATCCCTATGGATAGTAAAATCAATTAGTCCAGAAACGGTTTCGGGTGATACTTGGCGTGGATTAGCCACAATTGCAGGAAGTTGGATTGGAGGAAGTGCAAACCAAACTGCCTTGAAAGAAGTCTTTAATCCATCCGCAGAAATCTTTTCTCAGGCAATTGCCATAGACGTTTTTACTGCTGAACTGTGGTTGGCTTTATTACTTTACGGTGTAGCAAATGCCGCAAAAATTGACAAATGGATTGGCGCAGATACTTCGGCAGTGGATGAAATTAGACAAAAAATGGAGCGTGAATTTGCTGATAATCAACGCAATCCATCTTTTCAAGATTTATTATTAATTCTTTTAGTGGGCTTCGGAACAACGGCAGCTGCTCATGCCTGTGCAGATGTAATTGTACCTTTTATCGAAAATAATTTGCCCAATCTCAAAAAGTTTAGCCTTACGTCTTCATCTTTCTGGGTTATATCTTTAGTGACCCTTTTTGGCTTGATTTTATCACAGACACCTGTCAGAGAAATTGAGAAGGTTGGGGCTTCAAAATTTGGGAGTCTGTTCCTTTTTATCCTTATTGCCACCATTGGCATGAAAATGAACATTGCTACTGTACTGGAAAAACCTCAATTATTTTTAGTCGGAATTATTTGGATGCTCTTTCATGCATCCTTCACTTTATTAGCTGCTTATTTGACTAAAGCTCCTTTTTTCTTCACGGCTGTCGGTTCACAAGCCAATGTGGGTGGAGCTGCCTCTGCCTCAGTGGTTGCAGCAGCTTTTCACCCTTCATTGGCTTCAGTTGGAGTTTTGTTAGCTATTTTAGGCTACGCTTTAGGCACCTATCTGGGGTATCTCACGGGTTTGATGATGCAATGGGTAGTCTCTTGAGAATTATGCAATTTCAAACTCTTTTTTCAATCTACTAAAGGATTGAGGTGTAATTCCTAAATAAGAAGC
>JANPIG010000582.1:0-1026 GCA_031424875.1 Cytophagales bacterium | reverse complement strand
AATACTATCAAAATCCTCATATTTAATAGTGAAATTAGTGTCTTTAGATAAAACTCTCTTATATAAATTTACTCTTCTTTGATTTGATTTAACTTCAAAAGATTCAACCAAAACCTCCAAAATAGTCGTCTTCCCAGTCCCATTCTCCCCCGTCAAAATATGAATTTCAGCTTTATCAGGGTCAGTCTTTTTAGGAAAGTCCATTTTTATATGCTCAAAAGCTCCTATTTTATTGATTTCAAGGCTTTCTATTCTGAAATTTTCCATGTTGTTGTATATGTACCACGGGAGCGAACGTCGCCCGACCCTTCCCGTGTTTGTGGAAATTATATGCGTACTAAATTCTCTAATTCTAAATTACGAAAACAATTTATCAAACACACGCCTTCGTACAGAGAAATATCTTCAACTCTGATTTCTCTTTCTGTAATCATTTGTTTGTCAAGCAATTGTTGTCTTTTTGTGCCTTTCAATAAGGGTGTTGAGGGCGTAAACCAATTTATACCATCATAAAAAGCTAAATTGGCAATCGTGCAATCGGTGATGAAACCGTTTTTGGTCATAATCACTTCATCAACGTCTGAGTTTTCTGCTAATAATTTATTCAGAAAACTACGGTCGGCGTATTTGTAGTCATAATCCCAATTTTTGATATCAATCAGTCTTAATTTTTTGATTTCTTTTTCGGTGTATTTTACAAAACTTATAGACTGTATTTCATCTTCATAAATCATTCTGCAACGAAAATCTCCTGATTTATATTCCTCTGAAATTTCTATCAAATCTCTTAAATCCTTCGATTCAAGATTACTAAAAATTGCCTTTCTGGTTTCGTTAAAACGTTGATTATGATAGTCAATATTTTGCCATTGACCATTTTTTAAATGTATAGTTTCTAATAATTTCATGCTGTAATACGAAGAATATTCCAGTTAAATACCGTATAATAACTATTTTAGTTTTTGATTGCGATTGGTTAATGAAATCAGTAAGTTTGGTTTTTCTCTAATCATAAAACAATGGAAA
>JANPIG010000581.1:0-2118 GCA_031424875.1 Cytophagales bacterium | reverse complement strand
CTATAAAAAAATATTTTTTCATGAAAAAAAATTAATTGAATGTACTGCTGCTTCTTACCACATAGTTAGGATAGGAAGGTTAGATTTTTACTATAAGGTATGGGGCTTTTTAATCCGTATTACATATTTTATTTAAAGCCTTAAAAGGATATATAAGGTTTTTTAGAAACCTATTTTTTAAAACCTCAACGTACCTATTTTACTTATGTGGTCGCAAAGTTACGGCAATCTCACAAGAAATTACCACCTCTTATAATAATACAGGAAATCAGGGTTGGATATTGTGAAAAAAGGCGTTAAAGTTTGTTAAAATTCGGAGATTAACTAAAGGGCAACAAATCTCTCACTTACTAAATCATCACTCACTCATTGTCCAATCAACTTAAAAAACTCTTCTGCATAACTTTCACTTACGGGTACTTGGGCATTACCGATTTTGATTTTAAGGTTACGGATAGATTCTATTTTATCTAAAGAAATAATGAAGGATTTATGGACACGAAAGAACTCGGAAGAAGGCAGTTTTTCTTCAATTGATTTCATCGTCATACGAGTAACAACTGGCTTTGTAGAGGAATTGAGGTGAATTTTGATGTAATCTTTTAAACCCTCAATATAAGTTATTTCCTCAGTTTTTACTTTCACTAATGAGTAGTCGGCATTGACAAAAATAGTAGTGTTTTTAACTTCGGGAATAGGTTCACTCATGACTACTTTTTGCTTTAAACTGTGTAATTCAGCGGCTTTATTTACAGCTTTCAAAAAGCGTTCAAAATCAATTGGTTTTAACAGATAATCTATCACGTTGAGATTATAGCCTTCCAAAGCATACTGTTTATAAGCCGTTACAAAAATCACCATAGGACTCTTGGTCATACTTTGCAAAAATTGTACACCTGTGATACCAGGCATTTGGATATCCAAGAAAACTAAGTCAATATCTTGATTTTGAAGTACCTCCATGGCCTCAAAAGCATTTTTGCATCGCTTTACAAGGTTAAGAAATGGTACTTTCAAAATATTGTCCTCAATCAAATCGAGGGCAAGATTTTCATCATCAACAGCAATACAATTGAGCATATTTTTATTGGTAAATAAATTGTACGGTCGTTGTCCATCAAAAGGACGATGACCGTCTAACATATTGTTTACAGTATATTTTTTAATCCCCTAATCCCTAAATATTACCCTATTACTAATTGAACAGTATAAATTTCTGTGCCATGATTTATCGTAAGTTTATGATTATTAGGATATAATAATTCTAATCTACGTTTTACATTATTCAAACCTATGCCTGAAGCGCTATCTTTTATATCCCTGGACTGACGATTTGCCTTATTTTTAACCTCAAAAATAAGACGATTTTCTTCAGTAAAAAAATTAATGTCAATCGTCGGATTAAGAATCATACCAACGCCGTGTTTGAAGGCATTCTCTACAAATGGGATCAGCAACATGGGTTCAATCGTTAGATTATGGTTGAGTTGATTAGTATTAAAGTTTATCTCAATATCATCTCCAAAACGCAAATGTTGTAGTTCAATATAGGCTTGCAGGTATTGAGATTCACGGGCAATAGGGATTTTTGCATCGTCTGACTCATATAACATATACCGCATCAATTCTGATAATTTCACCACAACGGGTTCTACTCGATCAGGCTTTCTTCTTGATAACGATACGATACTATTCAACACATTAAAGATAAAATGTGGGCTAATCTGAGACCTCAAAAATGACAATTCAGATTTTAACCGTTCGTTTTCACGCTCTTTTATTTTCTGTTGATCTTGTAAATTATCTGTAATTAAGCGATATGAGGTACTTATGGCCAAAAAGAATAGCAATTGAAACGTATAGCCCGTACGAGGAACATTTTGAGTTGGGAAAAAGAGTTCTTTCACTAAAGCATGAAGTGAAAATACGGCAATAACCAATAAGATAATTGAAATAGCATAAACCAGTATTCCTCTTCGTCGCAAAATTTTTGGAATTAATATTTCACTATTAACGTAAAAGAAAGGAATATTAATAAGGGCAAAAATCTCAAAAAATTCGGTAAGCGTAAAGTTCGTTGTAGGGGGGGGCATATTGGCCGGTCTGGGTGAAGGAGCC
>JANPIG010000580.1:0-2508 GCA_031424875.1 Cytophagales bacterium | reverse complement strand
CTGTAATAGCACCTGTTGTCGCATCAATAAGCGGGCTGGTTGCTGTTGGTTTTGAACCTACCGACCAAACAGTTCCAGATGGTGCATTAGCTAATTTTGCGGTTGTTACTGTGCTACAAATTCCATTATTTCCTACTAAATCTGTGCCAGCATCGGGTCTGGCAAATCGTGTTACTTTGGTAGTATCAGTACACCCGTTAGCACTGGTCAAAACATATTCATAGATTCCAATACCTGTCAAACCTGATACTTTTCCGTTTGCTCCAAAAGTTGAAGATGATGGATTAGTTGCCATGGCTGACCATACTTCGCCTGTTAATGCAGTGGCCAAAGTTGCTGAGGTTTCTGGTTCGCAAATTGCCATATCTGTACCTGCACTTGAACGGGCCTTACGCTCAACCATAACTGTGTCTCTACATTCGCCTTGGGTAAGTACGAAAAGGTATTTTCCAATTTTGAATAATTTGGTTACGTTTCCTAATTGGTCAATTTCTGCCATGTCAAAACCTAAACTATTTGAAGCTACAGACCATGTTTGCCCACTGCCAGCGGCTGTTAATTTAGCCGTAGTTTGTGATTCACAAATGCCTCCAAACGCCCCCACTTGGTCAGCGCCTGCATTAGGCGAAGCCTTACGAGAAACCATAATAGTGTCTGCACAATAAACATTTCCAGATTGTTCTAATATGAAAAGATAATTGCCCTCTTGTGAAAGTCCTGTTACAATATTCCCCGTAACAGTTGGTGCTGGCAAGAATGAACCATTGGCAAAATATCGCCATGATTGTCCGCCATTCAAGGATAATAATGAAATAGTAGAAGTTGGTGAACAAATCACTTTGTCTGCTCCTGCATCCAATTTTGAGTTTACAAAAACTTTCACGGTGTCTTTACAACCCGCAGTATTTGATAAATAGAAAATATACGTACCTACACTACTCAAACCAGATACTGTTGCCGAGGTATTGTTGATAGTAGTAACAGTTGGATTGGTTGGTTCAGCTGTCCAAGTTGCTCCTAAGACCAATGTCAATTGTGCCGTTGAAACGGGTGTACAAATTGACAAATCATTACCCCCATTCAATTTTGCATTTACTACTATGGATGTTGTAGCAGTGACATTGCAAGAATTGGCATTGGTTACGATAAACGTATAAATTCCTGTATTTGAAGCACTTGCATTAGCAATTGTCGGTGATTGTAACGATGAGTTAAAGTTATTTGGACCCGTCCAAGCAAATTTTGTTCCGTTGGTATTACCCGTTAATTGAATTGTTGAGCCAAAGCAAACTGGTGAAACACTGGTAATACTTGCGGTTGGCAAAGCATAAATTGTTGTCGAAGTTGTTGCTGATGCAGTACATCCTGCGGTGCTTGTTATTAAAACTGAAAAATTATAAGTTCCAGCAACTGGCGATATAATGGTTGGATTTTGCAAAGTTGAATTAAATCCAGAACCCGACCATGAGTATGTTGCACCATCTGGTTTTGCACCTAAAACAATATTACCTCCCAAACAAGTGGATGCAGATGCAGTAGCCGTTACACCCAAAAGCGCAGGATTTATGACTACATTCGTTGAACCTGTTCCTTTACAACCATCAGCATTCGTTACTGAAACCGTCCAAATTCCATTATCAGCAGAGGTGGCATTGTTAGTAAATGGAAACGCTAAATTTGACGTTACACCACTTGGACTTGTCCATAAATACGTGGCTCCTACTCCGCCATTGGCAGAAAGTTCTAATCTTGATCCTGCACAGACGGGGCTATTACTCGTAGCAGTAATACTTAATACATTCCCAACCGTAACTACGGCTATTGCTGTGGCAGTACAACCTTTCGTGTCAGTTACTAATACTGTATAATTACCTGAATTTGAGTTAGTTGCATTAGTAATTAATGGACTTTGCAGATTACTGGTAAATGCTCCTGGTCCCGTCCAAGCATAAGTTAACCCTGCTGGTAATACTGAAATTGTTCCATTTCCACCCAGACATATTGCTGCACCCGTGGCAGTTGGAACTGGTTTTTTATCAATCATCAAGGTGGCTAAACCAATAGCAGTACATCCGTTCGTTGCTCCCGTTACCGTGTAAACTCCTGCATTGGAAGTAGTTGCATTTGGAATGGTTGGGGTTGCAGATGTTGAAGTAAAGTTATTTGGGCCAACCCATGAATACGTGGTTGCACCCGAAGCTGATAACGTTGCTGTACTTCCTTCACAGACCATTGAACCTGAAACATTCGCTAAAGTTGGCAACGGATTCACCACAACATTTGCTGTTAAAGCGGAAGTACAAAGGTTTGAATTGGTAATCAAAACCGTGTAAGTTCCTGAATTAGTAGTTGTTAAGTTTGGAATGGTAACAGAAGCCGTTGTGGCAGTAAATGAGTTGGTCGAAGTCCAAGAATATTTTGCCAATGGGTCTGAACTTGTAGCTTGCATGGTTAATGTACTTCCCACGCAGAGGTTGGGAACATTGATTGTTCCAACCGCTGAACCTG
>JANPIG010000579.1:0-4439 GCA_031424875.1 Cytophagales bacterium | reverse complement strand
AATAAAATGGAGTTGGCAAGGCTTGGAAGAGAAGCCAAAAGGAAAAATAGCAAAAACAGTCTATTCAGCATGATTCCTAAATTTAGATGTGTATATTAAATTTAGGAAATTGTGATGGGAAAAGCAAATTTTTAGGATTAGGTAATTGGGGATTGGGTAATTAGGGATTAGGTGATTGGGTAATTTCGTCTATTACCGCCTTTGTTGGAGTTATCTCCAACAAATCGGATGGAACTTTGTTGGAGATAACTCCAACAAAGGCAAAATAGGGCGGGGAAAAATAAATAAACCTGTGTAAATCAGTACAATCCGCCCAATCTGCGGTTTAATCAACCCAAAAAATGCCCTTTCACAACGCCCCAAAGCAATTTGACAGGTACGGGCATGATGCCTCTACGTTGTTGTTGGATAGAAATATCGGCAATGATTTTCCAATGTTTGGCTAAATCTCGGTAGGCAGCCCAGAGGGTATTTTTAGGGTCATAGATATGCCCAGGTTCAGAACTTACCCCGTTCAATTCCATTATTCGGATATTTTTCCCTTTGTATAAATCTTCGATAGATTTTACTTTCATATCAAAACGGCCGTAATGAAACCCTTCAATGGGCAAGGATATTTTATCAAAAACTTTATCAATCTGACTGTTAATCAGGAAGTTATTATCTAAAAATTTTGTTCCTCTACAATGATTTCCGATGGGTTCGAGGATGCGTTTTTCGCCAGCTTTAATTACCTCATTCATACCCATATCTCCAATACGACTACGCATAGCATCAAGCTGAAATCTGGCTCGGGCGGTTTGTTGCATCAATTGTTCAACGGTTGATTTCCCATCGCCCACAACTGTCAAAAACTCCTTGCGAGTGATGGATGAAACTTTGCCCTGTGGTTGGTCGGGATAGCGGTAATACAAAACACCTAATTCGATTTCGTAAGTAATGAATTCTTGAATGATGAAATCCTCTTGGACCTTGCCCAAATATTCCACCAAATCATAATTACTGTACAGTTTTTCTACCTGCGTACCCCGTTCGCCCACGTTGGGTTTGCAGATGATGGGATAGACCAAATCCTCTTGAATCAGTTTATCAACAATGCTTTTTAAATCCAGTTCTTTTTCAATAAAAATGGTCTTTGGCAAGTATTCAGCAGGGATTTGGCGGAGAATATCCATTTTGGATTCTCCAAAAAAACCACCATATTCTATGCAAGGGTCAGCATTAGTAAAGAAAGTCAGCGAGCGAGTACGCACCGCCTGGAAAAGCCAGTAGGGGAGGAGGGGAATATAAAACATCCACCAAGTCCAGTATTCAAAATTAGTCAGTTTGATAAGCCAAAGTGGCAAACGTAAATTATTCATGGGGCAAATTTACGGAGGAAAATGGGAGTTTGGATGTCGGAAGGAAGACAGATTTTTGAGAAAATATTTTAGTAAAAAATGCAAAAGACCTATCCATAATTTTGAATAGGTCTTTTACTTAAAGATAAGATTTCCTATGAAATAGTTACTTCATTATCCATCAATTTTACTTTGAAATTTACATTTGCTCTTAGTGCTGTAAAAACCTTTAAAACAGTCTGAATGGTTACATTACTGGTGTTTTTCTCTAATTTAGAAATTTGAGACTTTTGTATGCCAACTAATTTACCCAATTGTTTTTTCGTAAGATTTTGCTCTTTGCGAGCCTCTTTTATCATTCTTCCTACAACCCAAAGTTTCACTTTTAAATCATGATTATCTCTTCTTTTTGTGCCTTTCTCACCGATACATTTATCCTTTACTTCATCCAAAGTATATGTTTTCATATTTCCTAAATTTTCAAAAATACACAGGTAACTAATCCTGCAAATAATATCCAAATCCAAATATAATCTTTAAAAATCATATCAAAATTTTCTTGAAAGGTTTTTGTGGGAGGCTTTGGATAAACAGCGACCAAGCAACCTCCAAAATTACCATCAAAAAATTCATTAGTGGGTTTGGGAAAGTAAAATGGAATCATACATTCTGTTCCATTCGCCACAATTACAAATCTATTATATACCCTTTTTAAAGTATCCAATAAGCATACAATTTGTTGTAGATGAGTGCTGTCATTCCAGTAAATTGTCAAAACGTGTGTTGTATCGTATTTCCGCCTATATTCATTAATGAGTAAACCTGCTCTTGCTAATGAATCAACTGATAATCTTGTTTGTGGCTTTTCTTTTAGTCTATCAATCGTATTCAAATCAAATGTCGTAACAAATTCATCAACTGGCTTTTCACTTCGAGATAAATCAGGCATTCTGATTTGAATAACCCTCAAATCCCTTCTCGCCCCTTCTTTATCAATAGCCCAATTTCCCAAAAAGAAAATACCAATTAGACTGATTATGCCTGTTTGATACCAAGATGTTTTTTTAGTTTCATCCCTTATAATATTTTAACTATAAATTTAGTTTAAATATTTTAGAAATAAAAGCATTCTATAAAAATGCTCTAATAATTACAATATTCAAGAAAATTGAAATCTGTGAAAATCTGCGTTGCGTAGTATCTGCGTCATCTGCGTGCCATCACAAAACCCGATACCTTAACTCCTGCTCAGAAAGCAAATCATGAAAGGAAAATGATAGAAATTGGTTTTGGCGAACCACTTGAAAGATACACTGTGTCATCAATTCACCATTGCGGTCGATACGCATATCGTTGTGGGCATCGCCTGTGCCTCCGTGTAGGTGAAAATCAATTATTTGGTCTTTGGAGAAATTTGGATTTTGCTTCAAAAAATCAGCAAACCAACTCTCTCTTTGGTTCTGAATTTCAGATGAATAAAGCGTTGAAGACGACCAAATATGAGCTTGACTTGGGTCTTTTGCTTGATAAGAAAGGTTTTTGCCATCCCAGCGAAATTCACAGATTTGGAGGTTATTTTTGGTATGTACAATTATTAAAGTGAAATTTTCTATTCCTTCAAAAGAGGTATTACCAATGAAATTATCAACGGTGTCAAACTTGAAAAAATCTAATATTATCTGTCCTCTACTTTTTCTGTAAGGAGGCTTTGCTAGGTGTTTTTCTAAGGCTCCATTTAGCAAGCAAACTGTGTAATCATCAGACGTTGCAATCCATGTTCCTCCTGCTTGTGCATCTTTTGGAAAGAACACTATTTTGCCCTCAATGATGTATTTTCTGGGAGGAATTGCTTTAGGGCGTGCCGTTGCTTCGTCTCGGTTATTAGTAAAGATAAATCCTTGATTATCAGTAGGTATATAGGTTAATACGCACATTTTTCTCGGTACATGGTGAACGATGAAGGGTAAACGGTTTTACCGAATAAAGTAAATGCTACCCAAAATAAACGGTGGTTGTAATAATGAATTTCAGGAATTTAAATCCTTGCCACTCATAAAAGCGGTGGTACGGATTCGCTTGCTAACTACTCAATCTCAATCCCCCTAAACCTAATTGTTGAGTGTGCCACTCCGAAGTTTTTAGGAATTTCTATTTCGGGGTGAACCTCGTTTAATCCAATTTTGATGATGGCTAAATGATGAATAGTATGTTCAATTAAATAGATTAATTCACGAAAAAAACTGGTTGGAATTTCCATTGGTTCATCACAGCCAAAACTGCTTTTTAAGATCAACAATTTGTCAGATTGTAGCTTTGTTAATTCTTGAACTACGTTTTCCAAAGTGTCAACCGTAAAATCTTTATCTATCTCAATCAAAAGATTCCTTTCACGGGCATCATAATTAACTACGCCCGATTCATAACCTTTTAGAAGGCATAAATAAAACTCTGTAATGTGTCTGACGTGTTGTCCCATAGTGCTATAATGCAGAGGACGAAGTGCATCTTTGTAAACTGCCAAATCTATATCATTTAGTAAATCAGTCAGTTGGTTTATAATGTGTATGTTTGTTTCTTTAAGCATTTTAAATTCGATGTTTGATGTTCGTTTTTTGATGTTCGGTTTTTTAAATCCGAATATCGAAAAACGAACATCGAACATCAAAAAAGAGCATCGTTAAATTGAAACGGCATTAACTAAAATCATAAAAGTTACGTTATCACCCATGCCCCAAGTACCCCCGCCTACTGACCAGTCTCGGCGATTAATAACGGCTGACCCTTGAAAACTAGCATTATTGCCCTCTTGCTTAAAGGTGAAAGGAATCTTGACAGCTTTGGTAGTTTCTTTGATAGTAAGGTCAAAATATCCTACAAAGTTATTTCCTTCTTTTTCAATTTTAGTAGTTTTCATTTTTAGGGTAGGATATTTTGCTACGTTGAAAAACTCTACTTTTTCTTTTAAATGCCTGTTTCTTAAGTTGTTATCAGTATCAAGCGTATTGGCATCCACACTTGCGTTGAGGCTCGAAGCCGCTAAATTATCAGGATCAAATTTTAAGACACCCATGAAGCCCTTAAATTTTCCTTCTACGGTTG
>JANPIG010000578.1:0-1064 GCA_031424875.1 Cytophagales bacterium | reverse complement strand
GATTTGGTTCAGCTATCACGCATATTCAAGATGGAATTGTGCGAGGAACATCTGCTCTTGTAGCTCTTATGGACGGTAGAGACCAAGAAGCTATGTTGAAAAATAAGGTTTCAGCCAATTACTCTTTCTCAAAAGGAACATCCACTCAGGATTATCCAAATTCGGGCATGGGTGTTGTAGCTCTTTTGCGTCAGACTTACATAGATGCTGATTGGTATAAAAAAACTAATGGAAAATCTGAATTTAATATTTCGTTGGATGCCTTTAATAATAATCAATCAATCCCACAGGTTTTTGATGGAGGAGACAAATTTGGGGTGTTGCGTGCCAATAAGATTGCCAAAGAGTTTGGTATCCAATATATCATAAAAGGAAGTGGTGATGAATATCAGCGTTTAGATGAAATTAAAGCTACGGGTGTAAATTTGATTATTCCTGTAAATTACCCTGTAACACCCGATGTAGAAGACCCAAATGATGAACGTGTTGTGTCTTTGGCAGAAATGAGACATTGGGAAATGGCTTCGTCAAATGCTTCTATTCTTTCAAGAGCAGGCATAAATTTCGCTTTGACAACTTCAAATTTGAAATCAAAAGGAGATTTTATGACAAACCTCCGCAAAGCCATCGAGATGGGTTTAACAGAAAAAGCAGCTTTATCGGCGCTAACTTCAACACCTGCCCAACTAATGAAGGTTGATAATATGGTTGGTTCTTTGAAAGCTGGAATGTTAGCAAATTTCTTGATTACTTCAGATAATATTTTTAAAGATGGTAACATCATTTACGAAAACTGGGTAAAAGGCAAACGTTATGTTTTGACGGATATGAATGTCAAAGATATACGTGGCAGTTATGACTTGACAGTTGGTGATAATTCAAAATTGAAATTGAATATCACAGGTAAGGCAGATAAACCTGAATATCAACTTGTTATTACAGATTCCTTAAAAGGAACGCCCAAAGTAACTCGTACGGGAGATATGCTCACAATGCTTTTCAAATTAGACCCTAAAAAAGACAAGGGAGATTCAAGGATTAGTGCTTATTACGATGGTAAAAAT
>JANPIG010000577.1:0-1209 GCA_031424875.1 Cytophagales bacterium | reverse complement strand
CAATTTTACGCCTATCAGTTTAGCTAAGGCTGCTAATGCAGATTTTTTAGGCAAAGCTACTACGGGAATTCCAGGTTGGAATGGCGATGGAGATGGCAATGATGCCACAGAAATTCCCTTAGGAAAACACTTGTTTTTGGATATTCCTTTCCAAATTACTGACCCGTTGGAAAATAATGGAAAGGGCTGTATTGTCCTTTCAGATGACTTATCGAGGGATTATCAGATTTCCACGGCTCTATTAATTGGCACGACTGCCACGACTATTTGCTTGTTGCACGCTCGCTCGAAGGGTGAAATGATTGGCATGGTTACGGTCAGATACAAAGATGGTTCTACTTTCGTGGACTATATTCATGGAGATAAAATTGACAATTGGTGGTTTCCCCAAGACAAGCCCAATTTTAAGGTGGCGTGGTTTGGCAAGAATAAAAAATCCCCTTTCGTGGGCTTAGGGATTACGCAAATTGTAAATCCAAATCCTGATAAAATAATTGATGCTATTGAGTTTTATGGGATGAAAAATTCCAAATCTCGTTGGATGATTGCAGGTTTGACCTTGGGCGATGCCGAGATGGAGATTAAATCAAAAGACACTTCCAAAGGAGATTTATCCTTTGGAATTCCTGACCGTTGGGGTGCTGCTGCAGTAACGTATGCTCTTTTGGAAGGTTTGGCGGGTGTAAAAGACACTTCCACGATGTTTGAAAGAGTGAAAATTTCGCCTCGTTGGGAGGCATCGGGCGAAAAAGAGGTTTCTGTAACGGTGAAATATGAGGCTTCGGGAGGATATATTTCGTATCAATATAAATTTTTGGGTAATAAGCTTTCCCTCATCTACACAGGTACAGGAACACAAGCAGATTGGGCAATTTTGCTACCCCAAAACCGCAAACCAACAGCTTTAAGAGTGAATGGAAATACTAAATCTATACTAATCAACCGAATAGAATTATCTGATTATTTGGTTTTTTCAGTGGATAATTTAGGAGTAAGTCGGATTGAGGTGGAGTTTTAACGAATCACGGAAATTTGTTCCGTGAAGCCGTATCCGATACACTTATTTCATCCAACGCATGGTACTATGCTTCACGGAACTGACTCGGACTGCGTAGGTTCCGTGCTACATTAAAAAAAAATGCGTACTTTGTAATAAATTATTGATGTCCATAATCCCACAAAGCTCCATTTGAAGTGAACAATACCACC
>JANPIG010000576.1:0-1457 GCA_031424875.1 Cytophagales bacterium | reverse complement strand
TGTACTTTCAGCAAATGTTGGTCAAGCTCCTGCTCGTCAAGCTGCTTTGGCTGCTGGTCTGCCACCGCAAGTGCGCTGTACAACGGTAAACAAAGTATGCGCCTCGGGAATGAAATCTATTATGTTTGCTGCACAAAGTATTATGTTGGGTATGACAGAAGTAGCTGTTGCAGGTGGCATGGAAAGTATGTCTAATGCCCCGTTTTATATTCCAAATGCTCGTTTTGGCTATAAATTTGGTTCAGGTACATTAGTAGATGGTTTAGAAAAAGATGGTTTAATGGATGCCTACGACAAAATTGCCATGGGACATTATGCCGACCAAACTGCTCGTAAATATGGTTTTAGTCGTGAAGTACAAGACGCTTATGCCATCGACTCTTACAAGCGTGCAGCTGAGGCTACGGAAAAAGGCTATTTTAAAGATGAAATTATTCCTGTTGAAGTTCAGACTAAAAAAGGTACGATTATCGTTTCAGAAGATGAAGAATTTAAGAAAGTAAATTTTGAAAAGATGCCTGAATTAAAATCAGCATTTGAAAAAAGAGGTACGGTTACAGCTGGCAATTCTTCGACGCTGAATGACGGTGCCTGTGCTTTGGTTTTGATGTCAAGAAGAAAGGCTGAAAGAATGGGCTTGTTGCCATTGGCACGCATTGTAACATTTCTGGACACTGAGCAAGAACCTGCTTTATTCACAACCTCCCCTGCGGTTGCTGTACCCAAAGCAATTAAGGCAGCAAATCTTATCAAGGAAGAAATTGATTATTTTGAAATAAATGAGGCATTCTCTGTAGTACCTTTAGCATATGAAAAAATGCAAGATATTCCTCATAAAAAGATGAATATATTTGGCGGTGCAGTGTCATTAGGTCATCCATTAGGAGCTTCAGGCGCAAGAATCGTTACTACGTTAATATCAGTGTTGAGACAAACTAAGGGCCGTTATGGTGCTGCTGGAATATGTAATGGTGGCGGTGGAGCCTCTGCAATGATTATTGAAAGGATAGGAGTATAGTCTTAAGGAACAAAGTGGCGAAGAAACGAAGGAACAAAGCGTATAATAGTGGATTTACAAGATAAGAATACTTGATTTTAACTCTCACTTTGTCCCCATGTTCCTTTGCTACTTTGTTACTCAAAATAAACAAATGAACACAATTCAAAATACAAATTTTATTTTTCCTAATCAAACTGCATTCTACAAAGGTAAAGTTCGTGATGTCTATTCCTTTGAAAATCTGTTAGTTATGATTGCATCTGACCGCATATCTGCTTTTGATGTAGTTTTGCCAAGAGCCATTCCTTATAAAGGCCAAGTGCTTAATCAGATTGCAGCTCACTTTTTAGAGGCTACACGTGATGTAGTACCTAACTGGCTTGTTGCTACCCCTGACCCCAATGTAAGCGTTGGGTTAAAATGTGAGACTTATCCTGTTGAAATGGTTGTAAGAGGA
>JANPIG010000575.1:0-2006 GCA_031424875.1 Cytophagales bacterium | reverse complement strand
GCCCATAGGCTTCTCCAAATACTTTGCTCCTTCTTGAATTGCCATGCGACCCGCCACTTCAGACATTGGCACTAATAATGGCAAACTTCTGTCCGTTTTTTCAACTGTTTCATAAGCCAAACAAATTGCTTTACGCTCAATCATAGCGTGGGTCAATTCTTCAGAAGAAGCAAAGTGAAAGTAGGTAAATAACAACTGATTTTCTTTAATAAGTGAATATTCAGAGGCTATTGGCTCTTTTACCTTACAAATCATGTCGGCAATGGCATAAGTTTCTTCAATATTTGGCAAAATTGAAGCGCCCGCTTTCATATATTCCTCATCGGAAAACCCGCTACCTGTACCTGCCTGTGTTTGCACATAGACCACATGTCCGTTTTTCTTAAATTCTGCCACACCTGCTGGCGTTAAAGCCACACGGTTCTCGTTATTTTTAATTTCTTTTGGAACACCAATAATCATAATTTTTGTGAGATTTGGGGTCTTCGGGATTAAAGGGGTTGGGAGATTTTATCATTGAGAAATATTAAAATCCTTAATCTCCTAACCCCTATTATCTAAAACCCTATTTGTAAATGAAGTGATGAACAAAATTAATCAAACAGGAAATCATTTTGTCACATAGAAAATAAAAGGAAAATATTAAAATATATTTAGATATTTACAGAAAATATTCCTGTAAATTGTATATTATTTAATCCTTTAAAGTAAATTTTTCTGATGAACTTAGATGCCTCCGATATTCGTATTTTGCAATTACTTCAAGAAAACGCACAATTTACCCTTAAAGAAATCTCCCAAAAGATTAATCTTTCGATGACGCCCACCCATGACCGTATAAAACGCTTGGAACAAGAGGGTGTAATTGATAAATATGTTACGATTTTAAACAAAAAGATGTTAGGAAACCCCATGACGGTGTACTGCAATATCACTTTGGATAAACAACAAAAAAATCATTTTGAGGAATTTGAAGAAGCCATAAAACAATTTCCAGAAGTGATAGAATGCAGCGTAATTTCGGGGAGTTTTGATTATTTATTAAAAGTAATTGTGAAAGACATGAGTGCTTACAATGAATTTTACCAAAAGAAACTATCTGATTTGCAGAGTGTTGCGCATATCAGTAGTTCCTTTGTGATGTCGGAAGTGAAAAGTACAACCGTGATACCTTTGGGATGAAGCAGCGCCAATGTTGTTTTTTGCCTGCAACTATAATTACTCCACTTTCACATATTTACGCCAGTTATGTTGTTCTTTAAAACCCAAAACCTCACGAATCTTACGATTTGAAAACAGGGCTTCATGTTCTGCCAATTCACGAGTAATTGGCACATTAGGAAAGAACTGTTCTACTAATTCTTTAGTGGGAATAATAGCTCCATTATCATCATTTCCAGCATTAAAGACTTGATAACCAAGTCCATTTTTTTGTAAACATAAATCCACAATTTGCCCCAAATCACGTGCATCAATGTAACAGAAAGCATTCCTACGTCTGACTTCTGGATTTTTGAAATAATGAGGAAATAATTCAGCGTATTCATGTGGCTCAATTACATTTCCAATACGAAGTGCATAAATATCAATGCCCGACCGCCTTTGAAAACTACGAGCCGTTTTCTCATTCACTACCTTCGATAATCCATAGCTATCCATGGGGTCAACATCATAGTCCTCCTCTAAAGGCAGAGAATGAGGGTCGGTTTTACCATCTGAAAAACAAATACCGTAAGTAGTTTCTGAGGAAGCAATAATAATCTTTTTGATGCCAAGTTTAACCGCCGCTTCAATCACATTGTAAGTACCAATGGTATTGACCCTAAAAGTTTCATTATCAGGTTTAATCAAGATGCGTGGCACGGCTGCAAAGTGTACGACAGCATCGAATGGTGCTACTCCGTGTCCAAATTCCAACTCGTCTAAACCTGTATAAGAACTCATGGCATTGAACATTTGTCCAGAGTCCGTGATATCAGCTATTAGGTTATTTACGCCAGGGTAAT
>JANPIG010000574.1:0-2345 GCA_031424875.1 Cytophagales bacterium | reverse complement strand
AGAAGCTGGTGTTATTGCTACCAAGCCCACCACTGCACCAATGCAAAATCCAAGGGCTGAAACTTTACGTCCACGAGTTACATCAAACAGTATCCAAGATAAACCTGCCGAAGCTGCAGCAACGTGTGTTGTTGCAAATGCCGATACTGCCAATGGACCTGCACCAACTGCTGAACCCGCATTGAAACCAAACCAACCGAACCAAAGTAAACCAGTTCCTAACAATACATAAGGAATATTAGCTGGAGGTAAAACATTTGCTTCAACATGAGATTTACGTCTTTTTAAATAAATAGCACCTGCTAAAGCTGCCCAACCCGCACTCATATGAACAACAGTACCACCTGCAAAATCAAGCACACCTCTTTTGAATAAAAATCCGTCTGGGTGCCATGTCCAGTGTGCTAAAGGGGCATAAACCACTACGCAAAATAATACCATGAATAATACAAAAGCACGGAAATTAATACGTTCTGCTAATGCTCCCGAAATCAAAGCTGGGGTAATAACCGCAAATTTCATTTGAAAAAAAGCAAATAGAGCAAATGGAATAGTGGGAGCTAATGGCCAGGGCTTTCCATCAAATACACCTTGAAACATCAAATATGTGAATGGATTTCCGATGAAACCGCCAACGGTATTACCAAAAGCTAAACTAAAACCGAAAACTACCCATATAACAGTGATAACTCCCATGGCAATAAAAGACTGCAACATGGTAGAAATTACGTTTTTATGGTTTACCATACCTCCGTAGAAGTATCCTAAGCCTGGGGTCATTAAAAGTACAAGCCCCGAAGAAACAAGCATCCAAGCGGTATCACCCGTGTTGATGCCTTCTGTAACTGCTGCACCTGGTGCAGGAACAAACGCCGCTGCAACTGCAACTAATAGCAGAATGCCAATCGGCAACCAAGTTGGTTTTTGTTGTGTCATGTGGTTTTTTGATTTAAGGGTTTTTAAATATGGATTTGTTTACAGAAAAAATATTTTTAAAATTTAGCAATAACTGCTAAACCCAAAGTTGATTGTGATTTTACCGCTTTACCATCACCATCTGTGAAGAAATTTTGGTCAAAAGCATCTGATCTAAATTCTGGTTTAATCAATAAATGACCATCTGCTACTGTGAATGTTGTGGTAATAGTGAGTGAATTAACTGTAACACCTGTAATTGATTTTAAACTTCCATCCGCATTAGTTTCAGTAAGTCTCAATCCACGCACACCATCCTTGTTAGCAAAGTTCTCATATCTTGCTCCTATACTGAATACATCAGATACAGCATAGTTTGTATAAAATGCTACACCTCCCCAAGTACCTGAAGTCTTAGCAAATTTGGGGTTTGTGGTAAGAGTTTGATAATCTCCTGATTGTGAACCTGTTGCGGCATTTACTCCAATCATGAATTTAGGGGTAATCTGATAAGTAGATGTCAAGTCAAACAAAGAATATGTTGCATCAGGAGTTTTTCCAGTAGCATCTGCATTAGCTTCATTTGAAGAAATAGCGTTCAGATACACGTTCCATCCTGCAACTGGTGACACAAATAATTGAGCAATTAATCCTTTTGCACGGTTATTGTCGTCCAAATTATCAACATTATTTACAATTCCAGCCATCAAATAAACTTTATCAGAGAAATTGTACTGTGCCTTCAAACCCACGTGATAGAAAGGTCCGTTGTTAAATAAATTTGATAATGAGTAATGATAATTTACGGGCGCATCAATAACTTCATAACCAATGTGCGTTCCAAATTGACCCATCGTTAACGTTAATTTATCAGTCGCCTTCCAACCAATGTATGCTTGCTTTATTGCAAGTGCAGTTCCAGTGCTACCAGGAATGCGACCAATCACATTTCCGTAATTTCCTAAATCTGCATTTGGTCCAAAAGTTAAATCTCCAACAATGTCAATTTTAGAAGTTGAATAAATCATTTTAGTTTGGATAAGACCTAATGAAAATTGTCCAGCCTTTTGATCAAATGCTCTGGCTGACCCAGAAGCTCCTAAATTTGTTCTATCTTGAGGACTATTAAAGTTAGCCATGTAGTAAGAATCTACATATCCTGAAAATGTTAATTTTCCTTTATCCTCTGTCTTTTCCTGTGAAAATACCGAAATGCTCAAAAGCAAAGAAAATGCGGTGATTAAGGTTTTTTTCATAATAAAATTTTGTTTCATGTTTTTATTAAATGCTTGATTACTATGCAAAGATTATAGGTAAAATTAACTAATCCAAATTATTTACATAAAATTTTAACCTGTTTTTAAGTAATTTTCAAAAAATAATCCAATTATGGTGTTAAATCAAACCTATTTTAAGGAAATGTGCATTTT
>JANPIG010000573.1:0-15463 GCA_031424875.1 Cytophagales bacterium | reverse complement strand
GGATATTATACATCAACCTCAAATTAATTTTTATAAGGTATTAGTAATGTTAGCAACAAATATCACCTTCGATTTCGTTGGATTACATCTCTTTGGCAATATTAATGGGGTAGCTTTGGCTACATTATTTACTTTTTTATCTGGTGTGTTTTTTGGATATTTCTGGCTAAGAAAATATCTAAATTTTACATTAATGGGATTTTTTACGGTAGGTTTAAGTGAAATTAAGATTATAATACGAGATTTTTTTTCTAAAAATAAAATTATAATTAATAGCCCATGAAAATAGCACATCTAATATTAACGCATGAAAATCCTTGGCAATTGAAAAGGCTTATACAAAGGTTGGCTCACCCAAATGCTAATTTTTATATTCATATTGACTTAAAAACAGACATTAATCCTTTTCTATATTTACAGACTGACAAGGTACATTTTATAGCAAAACGTATCAACGTACAGTGGGGAGCGTATAGTCTTGTACAAGCGACAGTTAATGGATTAGAAGAGATTTTAAAATCTGAAAATAGTCATGATTATATCAACTTATTGAGTGGCCAAGATTACCCCTTAAAAAGTACTAATGAAATTCATGATTTTTTTGAAAAAAACCCCAATAAAGCGTTTATGCACACACTTTCGATAGAAAATGAGTGGCAAGAAGCAATACCAAGGTTGACAAAATACCACCTTTCTAATTATACCTTTTCTGGAAAATATACCCTTGAAAAATGGTTAAATTTTCTATTACCTTTAAGAAAAATGCCGAATAATTTAATTGCTGTTGGTCGCTCTCAATGGTTTACCATTTCGAGTCAACACGCTCAATATGTCGTAACTTATTTGCAAGAAAATCTGAATGTAAAGAGATTTTTTGAGTTAACCTGGGGAAGTGATGAATTTGTTTTTCAAACCATACTTTTTAATTCTATTTATCAAAAAGATATGGTAAACGACAATCTTAGATACATTGATTGGTCAGAAAAGAAGGCAAGTCCTAAAACACTAACTATGAGTGATTTACAAAATATTCTCGAATCAGGAAAACTTTTTGCTCGAAAATTTAGTGAAAATATAGATAATAAGATTATGGTTGAACTTGACAAACAATAGTGCTATCATTATTATTCGTAACTTACGTAAATTCGTCAAAAAAATCATTCTACATAGCTGAAAGCAGGTATTCTACGCCACGTAAGTGATAAGAAATATTATAAGAAAGTTATACTATTTTTTGCACACGGACATTAATGATATGATAATCCTTACTTTTGAAAACAGAATGCAAAAAATTGAATTACTTAAATCGCAAATGGAGCAAGAGCAAATTGCTCATGAAAAAGATATTAATATCTTGAAGGAGAAAATAGTGGCGTTGAATGCTTCTAACGAGCGACTTTTAAAGCTCAATGAAAAGCTTAATAGCCAAATGAAGGGGAAAAATTCATTATTTAGGAATAAAGAAAAAATATATCCTGAATTAATAGAATCGGTTCATGATATTATGTATCAAATTTCTTCAGAAGGTACTTTTACTTTTATTAGTAGTACGGTAAAAGAACGCTTAGGCTTTGTGGAGAATGAAATTATTGGTCGTCATTTTACGGATTTGGTTTTGCCTGCGTATAAAGAATCTTTACACACATCTTATAATAGGATGATTAATGAAAGGATTCCCACTACCTACTATGAATTCCCAGTTAGGGCAAAAAACGGAAATATTATTTGGATTGGTCAAACTTCTCGGCTGATTGAAAATAATAATTTGGTGGCGGTAGCTCGTGATATAACAGATAGAAAAATTGCCGAAGATTCACTGAATATTACTAAATCTCGTTTTGCATCGCTCATTGCAAATCTCCAGAAAGGTATTTTGGTTGAGGATGAAAACATGAAAATCATCTTAGTAAATCAGTTATTTTGTGATATTTTTAAAATATCTGACCAACCCGATACGCTTATCGGAAGAAATATTACTGAAATAATCAAGGATGATAAAAACCTATTTAAGGAACCCGAAAACTATCTTTCAGAAACCGCCAGAATATTGGAAAATAAAAAACTGATGGTGGATGAAAAGTTGGAAACGGAAGATGGTAGCATTTTATTAAGAACGTTTATTCCCATTTTTTTAGAAAACCATTTTAGAGGGCATCTTTGGGAATATACAGACATTACCAAACAATATAATTCACAGGAGTTAATTCGTAAAAGTGAAGAAAAATATAGAGGAATTCTTAATAGTGTGGAGATGGGTTTGGTTGAAGTAGATAATAATCAAACCATTGTACGTGCTTATGACCGCTTTTGCAAAATGGTGGGATATTCTGAAAATGAATTAGTTGGTAAAAATGCAAAATTTTTATTTTTACCTGATGAATACGATAAGATTATTAGTGGGCAACAGCTTGAACGATTAAAGGGTAATTCATCATCCTACGAACTTCAGCTTAGGAAGAAAGATGGCAGCTTGATGTGGACTATTATTAGTGGAGTTCCTATTTTAGGAGATAATGGGCAAGTAGTGGGTTCTATGGGGATATTTTATGACATAAACGAACGCAAAGATTTGATAAATGAATTGGAAAAGGCTCAAAAAATTGCTGAAGATGCTCGCCAATTCGAAAAACAATTTTTGGCTAACATGAGTCATGAAATCCGTACACCGCTAAATGCTATTATTGGAATGACGCATTTGCTTTTTGATACCTCTCCAACCGCAAAACAGGATGAGTATTTGCATATATTGAAAACATCAGCTGATTTCTTGCTAAACTTAGTTTCTGATTTGTTGGATATGGCAAAAATTGAATCTGGGAAAATTGAAGTTCAAAATAACCCATTTGATTTAATAGGACTCCTTAAAACTACCAAGCGACTCTTTGAAATAAAAGTAGAAAATCGACCTATTGAAATCAGTCTGATGATTGATGAACGTATTTCGGAAAATTATATCGGTGATAATATTATTTTAAATCAAATTTTATTGAATATTATTGGTAATGCTGAAAAATTTACGGAAAAAGGACTCATTGAAATTACGGTAAAATTAAAAAAACAGGTTGATGGATTCGATTGGATTGAATTTAGAGTCGAAGATACTGGAAATGGAATACCCACTGGAGAAATGGATACCGTTTTTCAGAAGTTCAAACAAATCAATGCTTATGACCATAAAGGTATGGGGTTGGGTTTATCTATCGCTAAACAATTAGTAGATATACAAGGAGGCAGTATTAGTGTAAAAAGTGAAGAAGGAATAGGGTCAACTTTTATATTCGTCTTGCCATATAAAAAATCAGTTGAAAAGGTGGTATCTATGGACAATACTATCTTAGGCGCAACCCAAGATTTAAAGAGTTGTAGGGTTTTAGTGGCAGAAGATAACATTACCAATCAAAAATATATCAGTAAGTTATTAGATAAATGGGAGATTAAATATGTAATTGCTAACGATGGAAGTAAGGCCGTTGAACAAGCTCAACAACAAGCCTTTGACATAATCTTGATGGATATTCAAATGCCTAATATGGATGGCAATGAAGCAGCGGTAACCATTCGAAATACAGAAAACTTTAATCAGATGACTCCAATCATTGCCCTTACGGCTTCTGCTATGCCAGAACAAAAAAAGAAGGCTATGGATTCAGGAATGAACGATTTTCTTACAAAACCTTTCGTTCCAAATGACTTATTAAATACCCTTCAATTGTTCATGAATACTGTAAAAAAAAATAACTACTAATAAATCTATTATACATAACCCTATTAATATTAACGACAATATTAATAGGGTTATGCATGAAAAAAATATTAATCCCATACACTATATTTTTAATTATATTTGTGTTTATAATAATGGCATAATTTTTGTAAACGTAAATTTTGATTACCGAATCTTCTCCAAGAAGATTCAAACACTAACACCCTAAACTATGAAATTTCTTAAAAATTTCACAAGCCTAAGATCAACTTCAATTGCGTTTTTTTTTATTATTGTTTTATTATTTGCGAGTGGTGATTTGTTTTTTTTTCTTAAAACTCATCAATACTCATTAGCAATCGTTGACTTTCTGACTTGTTTCGTACTATTCCTTTTTCCCATTTTTTTCTTCCGCAAGCACTTGAGGCAGTATGCGTGGATGCTTTTACCCGTAATTGTATTTGCTCCATTTAATGCTCTTGCCATTATTTTATTTGATGTACCTATCAATGATGCGACAGTGCTATTAATTGTTAATTCGAACTATCACGAGGCCTCAGAACTTCTAAAGGGGTATTTATTGATCTTTCTTTGTATCCTGATAGTGTATATAGGTTTATATTTACTTTTACTTAGAAAGTTGCCATGCCAAATTACTGGAAAATTGGCTTCAATAATTTCTATTTGTTCCGTTATAATTTTGAGTTTGCTACCCTTTGCCAGTTCTTCCTCTGATTCATACTTTAATAGACTGAAAGGTACACTTTATTTTGTTTTTCCTACCTCCATTATTCGGGCGGGAAGTACAGTTTATAAGCAAAAGCAGTTAATTAACAATAATAAAGAGGAAAGAAATAATTTTACTTTTGGTGCTAAACAAACAAGTAATATTCCGAATCCGCAAATATATCTGTTGATAATTGGAGAGAGTTCAAGATACAGTAATTGGGCAATAAATGGTTATCATAAAAATACATCTCCTAACTTGAGCAAAAGGTCAAATCTAATTTCTTTTAGTAATGCAACCAGTGGGGGCTTTATCACAGAATTTGCCGTACCTTTAATCTTAACTGGAGTAAGTCCTGATCAGTTTGAAGCCCACTCTAAGCAAAAAAGTATTGTTAGTGTATTCAAGGAAGCAGGGTTTACTACCTACTGGATAACCAATCAGATAGATGATGGACATATAAAAATTCACTTAGAGGAAGCTGATAAAAAAATACTTTTACTTTCGGATGCCAAATCTACCAAAAATCTTCACCAAGATATGGAATTAGTAGGTGCCTTGAAAGAGGTGCTAAGGGAGCCTGGAGAAAAAAAACTTATTGTGATGCATACCCTGGGAAGTCATTATGACTATAGTGCCAGATACCCTATGGCATTTGATATTTTTAAACCAAGTAATAAAACCGTTTTTACACAGTCAGCAGATCGTTCTCATAAAAATATTATTATTAATAGTTATGATAATAGTATCTTATATTCAGATGCAGTCATTGATTCTGCCATAAATATAGTTGCTCAAAAAAATGCCGTTTCATCGGTAACTTATATATCCGATCATGGCGAAAATTTATTTGATGACAGCCGTAACCTATCCCAACACGCATACCCCTATCCGTCTAAATACGTAAGTCATATACCTTATTTTGTATGGTATTCTGATTCCCTGCAAAAAAGATTTCCTGCAAAGATTGAAAATTTAAAAAAACACGTTAATGCCAATGTGTCTTCTGAGAACTTGATTTGTACTTTTTCAAGTTTAGGGGATATTTCATATCCTAAACAAGATTCAACAAAAAATATTTCGAGTCCTTTTTTTAAAAACAACAAACAAAGAATATTGGCAGCTAATAAAAAAGTATATAACTGTAGCTCATTGAAGTAATTTTGGTAAGATTTTATAATTTTGAATAATAGTTACCATTTTTCAATAGCAGCACTCAAAAAAATAACGGTATTTTAGTGGTAAACTAATTATTCTCAATTAACAGCACTTAAAAAAGAACCTTATTTCATTTTGTCTTCAATCACGCTATGCTTAAATATTTTTATTTATTTTTTATTTTGACAAATATTGTCAATGCCCAAAATATAATTAAAAATCCTAATTGCGAATTGCCTTTAGTGAATGGTAAAATACCGTTTTGGAATGAAATAATTGGCATGCAGTGGTCCACACGCTCATTTGACCCAAATCCACAAAATGGAAATAATTATTTTTATGCTGGTGATGAAGTAGAAGCTGAATTAGTACAAACAATTGTCTTGGATGAATACCGTTGTCTGATAGACCAAAACAATTTAAGTCTTCAATTTACAGGTTATACACGAGCCTACCCACAAGCTCCTACTGACCAATCACAGATAATTATTGAAATGCTAAGTAGCACAGGTAATCAATTACAAACTGACGATTTAGGAATTTACACTACAACTAACGAATGGAAATTAGTAAGTAAATTAATGAAAGTTCCCCTCTCAACTCGAAAAGTCAAAATTAGACTCCTTAGCCACAAGAAGAATGGAGTAAATAATGATGGCTATTTTGACAATTTGGCTTTAGTACCTGTTACTACAATTACAAATAGCAATATTACAAACATCAATAAAAATATTTGCCCCGGTGAAACCTTTTTGGGTTATAAAATTAGTGGAATATATTATGATACGTTAAAGAGTAGCACCGGTTGTGACAGTATTAGAGCCTTAAATCTTACGGTTGTAGAACTACCCAAAATTACGTTTAACAATGCTACCGAAATTTGCTATGGTGGTAAAATTGATATTTCTCCAACTTTGATACCCAATAATCTGCCCCTCAGTTTTAAATGGTCAACAGGAGAATTAACACCCACCATTTCGGTAACAAATTTTGGTACTTATGAATTGACAGCAATACATAAAAATTGCTCAATCAAAGCCCCTACTACCATAACACCTTGCCAAGCGATCATTATGGCTCCTAATGTTTTTTCCCCAAATGATGATGGTATCAATGATTTCTTTAAAGTATATATGGCCGATGGAGTAATTGTTAGATTAATTATTTATAATCGTTGGGGGAATTCAATCTATTCAGATGAATCACAAAGCCCTCAATGGGATGGCAATTATCAAGGAAAACCTTGTACAAATGATACATATGCGTATTTGATAAAATATAAAACGCTGGCTGATGATTTAGAACATGAATATTTTGGTACAATCTTACTTAATCGCTAATAATTCAAACCTTATTTAAACTTCAGCTTAGGGTAACTCTCTTAATGCGTAACACTAATTTTAATTCGGAATTAAGTTGATTTTGGCGAAATCATGGCCAATAAACTCGTTTTTCTATAAAAGGTAAAAGCGTTTAATTGATTATTAAAAGATAGGCTTTGTAATTAATTACTGCGAAGATAGTATCAATAATAGAGCGTTTTGATGAGTTGATATCCACATAAAAATTTTTAATTTTGTATCACTATTCAGATAATTAATTATACATAACAATGAAGAAAATATTATATTTATCAGCTCTATTAGTATTAATTAACCAATCATCAATTGCCCAAGTCTTTACGGTAAGTCCCAACAAACGTTTTATACTTAAAGAAAGTAAGCCTTTTTTTTGGTTAGGAGATACGGCTTGGGAGCTTTTCCATCGTCTTGATAGGGAAGAAGCCGATTATTATCTCAAAAAGAGAGCATCTCAGGGTTTTACCGTAATTCAAGCTGTTGCTTTGGCAGAATTCAACGGCCTAAATATTCCAAATTCCTACAGTGATAAACCCTTAGTGGATAATGATCCTACTAAACCCAATGATGCATATTTTAGACATGTTGATTTTATCATTGATAAGGCAGCAGAATATGGATTAGTCATGGGTTTTTTGCCTACTTGGGGCGATAAATTGAATAAAGCTGGTTGGGGAAATGGACCTGAAATATTTAATATTCAAAATGCTAAAATCTATGGTAGATGGCTCGGCGAAAGATACAAAAGCAAGAAAAATATAATTTGGATTTTAGGAGGTGATCGTAATCCTCGTAGCGGAACAAATGATGCAGATATTTGGCGTTCAATGGCGGCTGGAATTGCAGAAGCCATAGGGGGTAATGATAAAATGATGATGACTTTTCACCCCCAACCGAATGCAAAAGGAGCAGGCGAATGGTTTCATAATGATGATTGGTTTGACTTTAATATGTTTCAAACAGGGCATTGCCGAGATTCCCCAACTTACAACAACATAAAATATTCATACGATCAAATCCCTACCAAGCCCGTTTTGGATGGAGAACCCATTTACGAAGATCATCCAGTTTGTTTCAATTATAATGATTTAGGTACTTC
Source organism: Cytophagales bacterium (assembly GCA_031424875.1). GTDB lineage: Bacteria > Bacteroidota > Bacteroidia > Cytophagales > Spirosomataceae > Arcicella. The sequence goes on along the minus strand of JANPIG010000573.1, from coordinate 7,418 downwards.
TAACGCTTTTGATGTTCGCAAATCTGCGTATTTAAACCTTTTCGCAGGGGCTTTCGGACATACGTATGGCTGTCACGATATATGGCAAATGTACTCCCCTTACCGAGAAGCGGTTAATGGGCCCCACGTTTATTGGCAACAAGCTTTAGAGCTACCTGGTGCAAAACAAATGGCTTTTTTAAAGCGTTTGATAGAATCTCGCCCCATGCTTGATCGCATTCCTGACCAATCGCTAATTTTGGAAAATAATCTTAATCCTAATGAGCGCATACAAGCAACTCGTGGTAATGACTATGCTTTCGTATATGCTGCAACAGGGAAATCATTCACCTTAAATTTGGGCAAAATATCTGGTATTCAGTTAAACGCCTATTGGTTTGATCCACGCACAGGTAAATCAGAAGATATAGGAAAAATTGAAAATAAAGGAACAAAATTGATTAGCCCAAAAACAACAGGCTATGGTCAAGACTGGATTTTAATATTAGATGATGCTTCTAAGAATTATACAAAACCATAAGAGGATGAAACGAAGGCTTAGACACTTAGAAACATTTAATAAGCCGGCTTTACAATTCTTGTTTGGGTTGAAAGGGGTCTCCCAAAATTAGGCATCCCATTTTTTTTCCAACTAATTTTTTGAGCCCTGGGAGAACGGAAAATACCACAACCTTGCCCTGATTCTGAATTGGCATGATACAATATCCAATCTTCTTTTCCATTTGGAGATTTAAAAAAGGAATTATGACCAGGGGCAAACACCTTATTTTTGAGTGATTGCTTAAAAACGGGCTGAGGGGATTTTTTCCAGTTATCAGGTTTTAATAAATCTTTCTTCGCATCACAAGTTAACATTCCCAAAGCGTAAAAATCTGTCCAACAACCACTTGCGGAATAAACCAAGAATAATTTATTCTTATGTTTCAATATCTGAGGACCTTCATTTACATTCACATGAGAAGTAGTGGGGTCATTTTTTATATCACCATTTTTTTCCCAATCATAATCAGACCCAGATATTTTTGAACGGTTTCCTTCAATAGTCCAAGGATTTTTCATTTTAGCGATATAGATATTTTGTTCCACATTTATATCACCTTCCCAACCCGACCAAATCATGTATAAGCCTCCTTTATGCTCAAAAACATCTCCATCAATCGCCCATTTGTCGTCAGTGTCAGCAACCTTTCCTTTAAAAATCCATTCTCCTTGCAAAGGATCCGAAGAATTATTCTCCAAAACATACATTCTATGGTTAGTATTCTCACCATTATCAGCGGCAAAATAGAGATACCATTTCCCCTGGATAAAATGAATTTCGGGTGCCCATAATTCTTTCGAATACATAGTTCCTTGTGGGGGAATCCAAACAGTTTTAGTCTCTGCCAACTTTAATTGAGTTAAATCCTTTGTTTTCCACAAAACCAATTTATTTTGCATAGATTGGGTATAATAATAATATCCATCTTTATAAAAACTAAATGGATCAGCCCCAGAAGGCAATAATGGATTTACAAAAAACTTAGATTTGGACTTTTGTGAATATCCTGTTGAGATAATTGTTGTTATAAAAAGAATCAGTAAAGCTATTTTTTTCATGTGAAAATTTTGGGTTATTAGTTTTTCCCTCTTTAAGTAAAAACATTTATGAAGGTAAATTTGTAACAATTTCAAGACTTAAATCTACACCACTATACCGCCTTAATAAGGATTGCCTAATGTAGAAAAGCAATATCTCACAAGCAGTTTCATAGCTTAACCCGAAAGGATGTACCTTGGAAATACAGTTCCTTTTTTCATCAGTAAGACCTATTTTAGGTTGAAATGTAGTATAAATTCCCATACTTTTTGGAGATGAAAGTCCTGGACGTTCTCCAATTAAGATAGCGCTTAATTGAGCTTTTAGTAGTTGCCCTATTTCATCTGCAATGGCAACCCTTCCTTGCTCTACAATCACTAAAGCAATTTTATATTCAGATTGAAGAATTGAAAGTGTGGGTTTTAATATTGCTAAAGAATGTTGATTTACGGCCTCTGCCGAAAGCCCATCTGTAACGACAAAAACCATGTCAAAGGATTGATTTGCATCTTTGAGAATTTTTACAGATTTTTCATTAAGTCTTCTTCCCAAATCAGGTCTTTTTAAATATTCTGTCCTATCTGGAATCTTACTGCTTAGTTTAAAAATGGGCAAATTAAATTGTTCAAATTGTTCCTGTAGTTCTGCCATATTCAAATACGTATAAACAGCATCTTTTGCTTCGGCATGTGCTAATTTTAATGACAAAACTTCAACAGTGGGCAGTGAACCTCCCACATTCCCAAGTCCAATTCGAGCATTGGTGTGTACTCGCAGTTGAGAAGAAGGGTCTTGTTGAATAATAGAATTTTTCATTTTGAAGCATTTATTAATAAGTTGTGCTTATCGTTGATGGACAGCCTTTCTCCATATTCGTTCATTATACCTTGAGCAATTAACCAATTTTCAAATTCGGGTGACGGCCTTTTATTTAAAACTTTGCGTAAGTACATAGCATCATGAAATGAGGTTGATTGATAATTCAACATAATATCATCTGCACCAGGAACGCCCATAATAAAATTACAACCAGCCACTCCAAGCAATGTCATGAGGCTATCCATATCATCTTGATCGGCCTCTGAATGATTCGTATAGCATACATCCATTCCCATGGGTAAACCCAATAGTTTTGCACAAAAGTGGTCTTCAAGTGCCGCCCTTATGATTTGTTTACCATCGTATAAATATTCTGGACCAATAAATCCTACAACCGAATTAACTAAAAAAGGGTTGAATCTTTTAGCAACGGCATAAGCTCTCGCTTCGCAAGTTTGTTGGTCAACACCATGATTGGCATTTGCCGAAAGTGATGATCCCTGTCCAGTCTCAAAGTACATCACTTGATTACCAATTGTACCACGATTTAGAGATAGAGCTGCCTGATGTGCTTCATCCAGTATATTTAGATTTATACCAAAAGAACTATTCGTTTTTTCTGTTCCTCCAATGGATTGGAATACCAAATCAATGGGTGTATGATTAATAATTTTTAACGTTGTAGTAACATGACTCAAAATACAAGTTTGCGTTGGAATGGCAAATTTTTCACGTACCTCATTCAATATTTTTAATAAATGACTGACAACTTCAGGGCTATCAGTGGCAGGATTAATACCAATCACAGCATCCCCACATCCGTATATCAAACCATCAATCATGCTGGCTAAAATCCCATTCTGATTATCCGTTGGATGGTTAGGTTGTAATCGAACCGATAATCTACCTTTCAGTCCAACGGTAGTACGAAACTTAGATATTACCTCACACTTCTGAGCAACGGCAATTAGGTCTTGATTTCGCATTATTTTAGACACCGCAGCAACCATTTCAGGCGTAAGACCCGAAGATATTTGACTCAGTATTTCAGTATCGACCTCATGAGTAAGTAACCAATTCCTAAAATCTCCAATGGTTAAATGTGAAATTTTAGAGAAACTCATTTTATCATGATTATCAATAATTAGTCTTGTAATTTCATCATCTTCATAAGAAATTACCACTTCATTCAAAAAATCTTTAAGAGGAGCATCACTTAATGCTAATTGTGCGGCAATCCTCTCTTCATTACTCGAAGCACTTAAACCCGCCAAAGCATCACCCGTCCTAAATGGTGATGCTTTGGCTAAAAGAATCTTTAAATCATTAAAAACATAATTATGATTTCGAATCGAATAGAGATACTTCATAGAAATTTATTTAGAAAATCGACCTTTAAACGTATCAAATACAATATAACAAACGCCAATTATGACAAAAGAAGTAAAAACATAAGGATGCAAATAAATCAAGATACCAATACATACAAAAGAAATGAAAGAAGCTATAATGGAAAATATATTCGACTTTATAGTATTAAAATCTTGATGAAAAATTTTAATACTTGTGGTGGTTTCTCCTTCTAAAATAATTTGGAGATTTTGACTTTTTAAAAGCCTAATTTTTAAGAGGCTCATACTCACTCCGAAATACATCAGAACTGCTCCAAAAACGGATAATTCAATTAGAAAAGCTGTATGGCTTCCCCAAATTGAAAATATACTTACTCCAAACACAAAAAAGGAAGCTGTTCTTCTTTTAAGCCTATAATCTTCAATCATATTTCCAATAATGTACTCTATTTGTGTTACTGAAGCCATAGCAACTCCTTGAAGTGAAGCGGCCAAGCCAAATAAACCAATAAATGTAAATATTTTAACGGTAACATTGTCTTTACTTAGAATTAAAGATAGAGATGCTGGCATCGGGTGATTATCGCTACTTATTATAGCCCAATTAGATTTAGTCCATTCAATACTACCGCTTGCTAAAATTAGCACCAAAAATGACAAAATAATTAAAGTCCAAATTGCATAATTATAACCTTTATTGATAGTGTTCTTAAAGTTTATTACGTCAATACTTTTAGTCATTAACGAAACGCCTTCAATTCCTAAAAACATCCAAATTGCGTAAGGAGAAGCTTTTATGAGCGACTCAAAGTCAAATTTGTCATACCCACTTTTGCTTATATTATGGCCGTTAAATTCTAAGAGGATAGAGTTTGAGTAAATAAGCAGTTCAATAATAGCGATAATGGTAAGGGCTACAATGAATTTAACGCCAATACTTACCTCAAATATATTTACTATACAAAATAATCCAATGAAAAAAGAGGCAAACCAATTGGCTAAGTGTAAGTCACCTTTTAAAAAACTAATGTACTCTCCTAAAGAAGATGCGATTGCAGGAGTTGCGAATAAAAATTCAAATAATATTGCCAATGCTATGAAACCGCCCCAAAATTTTCCATAAGCTATTTTTACATAAGCATGTGGTCCCGGGGTATTAGGATAAACACAAGCTAATTCTACCAAACACTGCACCAAAGCATAATACATAATGGCAGCTATCAGTACTGGAATGAAAAAAGCGAAAGGACCCGTAATGCCCCAACCAATATTCCATCCAAATGAAATACCCGATATTACAATGCCAACGCCCATGGCCCAAATGGAAAAGGCATTAAGTTTTTCAGAGTGTTTTGACTCATTTTTAAAGGTCATTCATGTAAGATTTATTTTTCTAAAATATTTTAACTAAACTAAGACAAAACGATGACAATCCAATTTTATAGCTCTTGAAAAATATCCTTTAAAGTTTTTCAACTCGTCAGCGATTTTAGCATTATTTAAGATATAGTTCTTAAACCTTTAGTAGCCCTAAAATTGTTATAATTAACAAAAAATACTCGGTAAGTAATCGCATAATTATTTCAACAATAAAATGTCTAATAAATTAGACATTTTATTGTAAATGCCTTAATTTTATGACATAAAAATAATCATTATGCTATCTCACGATAAAACCATTTTATTCCTTCGTAGAAATCCAGCGTTGTCAATTTCTATTCTTGAAAAAGAGGCTGGCCTTCCAAATAGTACTTTAGCAAAAGCACTTGGCGGAGACAGAATCCTTAATACAAAACATCTAAATTCGCTTTATCCTATATTATTAAAGTATGGCTATAATGAATCTCAGTATAAAAAAGCAAGAGTCATTTCAATTGTAAATCATAAGGGTGGAGTTGGCAAAACCACAACAACTATCAATCTGGGCAAGGCTTTGGTTAAATTAGGATTTAAAATATTATTGGTTGATATGGATTCTCAAGGAAATTTATCACAATCACTTGGCATAGATAATCCTGAAAAACAGGTAGTAAATGCGCTCTTGAAAAATGAAGATTTACCTGTTGTGGTAATAGATGAAAACTACCACCTATCTCCCAGCGATTTAGAATTGGCTTATGCTGATTTGGAACTTGTGCAAGCGGTTGGAGGGGTTAATCAACTAAAAAATAAACTAAACCCACTTCGAGAACTATACGATTATATCCTAATTGACTGTCCACCAGCACTTAATATTTTTACCAATTCTGCCTTAGTGGCTTCAAATGGCTGTTTAGTTACACTTCAGCCAGAAGTTTCAGCCATGAAAGGTGTCAATAACTTGTTTGAAAGAATATCTCAGGTAAGGGAAAGAATTAATCCTGAATTAGTGGTGGAAGGAATTGTTTTGACCATGGTGGATAAACGATTAAAAGTTCATCGAGACATGATTGAATATGTGAATCAATCATTGAATAATTTTAAAATATATAATACACAAATTAGAATAAATGTAGCCTTGAAAGAGTCTCAAATATCGCAAATCAGTATATTTGATTATGATCATAATTCCAATGGAGCTACTGACTATTTTAATTTAGCAAAGGAATTTTGTTCAAATGTTTAACCCATAAATAGATAAGAAAATGCAAAAGAAATATATGGGTAATTTTGGAGGAACTTCAATTATCAAAGACCAGAGCCTTTTAAATCATGAGGCCATCAAGCAACAAATTGTGATTCTTGATGAACTTCGAGACCTTATTCCACCGCTTCAAACAGAGGAATATAATCAATTAGAGAAAAATATCCTTGTAGAAGGTTGCCGTGAAGCACTGTTAATCTGGCAGACCACAGCAAATGTAGTAATTACTAATTCTACGGAAACGTCAGCCGTTTATATTTTGATAGACGGACACAACCGTTACAGTATTTGTTTAAAACATAAATTAAATTTCAAAATTCATCTAATTTCTTTTGATTCTTTAAAAGATGTTAGGGACTATATGATTGATAATCAATTAGGTAGGAGAAATTTAATTCCTGAACAAGCTTCATATTTAAGAGGTTTGAGATACAATACTGAGAAACAAGAAAAAGGTAAATATGCTCGTGAAGACCATAAGGGTCAAAATGTCCCTTATGCTTTAGCGGACAGTAAATCGACTGAAAATGAACAAGAAAAGCATAAGGGTCAAAATGTCCCTTATGGGTCAATGACCCATAAAGAATCTACATCAGAACGACTTTCTAAACAATATAATGTGAGTGAAAAAACCATTAAACGAGATGCAGAATTTGCAGAAGGCTTGAATTTATTATCATCAGAACTAAAGAAAGAAATACTATCGGGTCGTGTAAAGGTTAAAAAATCAGACATACAACAGTTAACACAAATCATAAAACCAGAGTCGCCTATAGAATCAATAACTAAAATTTCAGAGTTAATCTCAGCTAACCCTGATAAAAACACCAGTAAAAGCGGTGATGAAAGTTTTGTAACGTTTAACTATAAAAATAAAGATTCAAGAGAATCTCTACTGAAGAAAGTAAAAAAGAGTATGAAGAATGCTTCAGAATTAGAAATAATGGTTGAAATAAAAGGCACATTTATAATTAATAATGGCTTAATTGATGCATGGAAAAAATTACGTGGATTCTCTGAAAATGTCATAATTGATGAAAATTTT
>JANPIG010000572.1:0-2561 GCA_031424875.1 Cytophagales bacterium | reverse complement strand
TCGTCGAACCGCCGTGATACATATTACGCTAATTTCAAAGCTTTAACTTCCTTCTGTGCATATTCAAATGCTCCAAACATGATTGCAGAGAATATTAAATTGCTTAATAAAGTATTTTTCAAAAATGGTAAGCCCATGGTGAAACAAGTAATCAATCCTGAGAAATCCTGGGTGTACATTTTTCCTCCCATCCATACAAAAAAGTTTGATATGAAAAAGAATCCTAATGTTCCTAATAAATTGGCTGTCAATAAATTAACTATGTTTATTTTCTTCAAAAATATCATTCCGATTCCAACTACCAAAGCAAAACTAACGAAAACGGCTGTCTCGAAACCCATTGAAAACGTTGGATACCATTTAGTATAAAAAACGTTATTCAAGACTAAATTTGATAACCAAAGTGATACCATCGGAACCATGAATGCCCAGTGTTTTTTGGTAAAATATGCTCCGCCAAATAATGCCATTGTGCCCACGGGTGAAAAGTTTGCCATCGCAGGAAAGGCAATTGGTAAAAAACGGCTAATTGCTGCTAATAAAATCATTCCTGAAATTATTAAAAAACGTGTATCTAATACTTTTCTCATCTTATTTATGAAGCGAAAATAGTTCGCTGATTAATTCTATTCCACAAATTTAAGAAGGTTTAGAGAAAACAGCGTAATTTTGGGTAAATAAATATAGGCTATCAACTCTCAGCATTCGGCTTTCAGCTTTTTAAGATCATAAAATCTGATAGCCGAATGCTGACAACTATAAAAAATGCAAAAATTAGGCTTATTAGGTGGCGGACAATTGGGCAAAATGTTGCTCCAAGCTGCTATAGATTTAGACATTCATGTCAAAATTCTTGATCCCGATGCGGATGCTCCCTGTGCGAAAATTGCCCCTGAGTTTGTGATGGGTTCTTTTCAAGATTTTGAGACGGTTTATCAATTCGGGCAAGATTGTGAGGTGATTACGATTGAGATTGAAAATGTTAATCTCGAAGCCCTTAAGAAGCTCCAATCAGAAGGAAAAAAAGTATTTCCTCAACCTGAAGTGTTGGAGATTATTCAGGATAAAAGGATTCAAAAACAGTTTTATTTGGATAATAATTTGCCAACATCCGATTTTATTTTAACGGATAATTTGGCTGACATTCAAGCAAATGTAGATTTCCTACCCGCTTTCAATAAATTAGGTAAAGGCGGTTATGATGGTCGTGGCGTACAAAAATTGAGTTCTGAGGCTGATTTATCTTTGGCTTTTACAGCACCGAGCTTATTAGAAAAAGCCATTGATTTCGAGAAAGAGATTGCGGTAATAGTAGCTCGTAATGAACAAGGAGAAATCAAGACTTTCCCAACGGTGGAATGTGTTTTTCATCCTGTTCATAATTTAGTAGAGTATCTTTTTTCTCCCGCTGACGTGTCAAATGATATTCACGAAGAAGCTAAGAAAATTGCGATTGAAACGGCTGAAAAATTAGGTATCGTTGGGCTATTAGCGGTTGAGTTATTCTTGACAAAAGATGGTCAAATTTTGATAAATGAAGTAGCCCCCAGAACGCACAACAGCGGGCATCATACCATCAGAGCCAATCATACTTCACAGTTTGAACAGCACCTTCGGGCGGTTTTGGGTTTGCCTTTGGGCGATACTACGGCACACTCAAAAGCAGCAATGGTTAACCTTTTGGGAGAAGATGGTTACACAGGGGAATCTAAGTATGTAGGTATGAACGAAAGTCTGTCAATATCAGGTGTTTATCCATTTTTATACGGAAAGAAAATCACGAAACCTTTCCGTAAAATGGGGCATATCACGGTGGTTGATGAGGATATGGAGCGTTTGAAAATGAAGGTTGAAAAGGTGAAGACTACTTTGAAAGTGGTGGCGTGATTTGTATATTTACTAATGTGAAAATGGATTTTTGCCAATAAATCATTCAGAAAATGCAAGCAAAACCTATAATTCAAATCAAATTATCGAAATTTGATGAGACTTTGCAATTACTAAATAAAATTGTTTTAGTCGAGCAATAGTTGGCATGATAGGTAAACTTGGAATACGGTTTTTGCCTTTCGCTTTGTGTATTGGTGGTATTCCAGTAATAATTACTTTAATTCAATCGTTTAAAACAAAATTTTAATTAATGATAGGAATAATAATGGGCAGTATTTCAGACTTAAAAGTCATGGAAGAAGCCGTAGAAATTTGTAAATATTTTGGAGTTGCTTATGAAATTGATATTGTATCTGCTCACCGTACTCCTTTGAAAATGGTTGAATATGCCCAAACGGCTCGTGAGCGTGGCGTAAAGGTCATTATTGCGGGGGCGGGTGGTGCAGCACATTTGCCAGGAATGGTGGCTTCAGTTACTACTTTGCCCGTTATTGGTGTACCAGTTAAATCCTCTAATTCAATAGATGGTTGGGATTCGGTATTGTCAATTCTGCAAATGCCTTCGGGTGTTCCTGTGGCTACTGTGGCGTTGAACGGAGCAAAAAACGCTGGAATTTTGGCAATTCAGATGTTAGGTATTGAAAATCAGGAAATTGCTATTAAATTGCAAA
>JANPIG010000571.1:0-1186 GCA_031424875.1 Cytophagales bacterium | reverse complement strand
TTCCCATGCCGTTGCAGAAATCATAATACCCATAATCTTTCAAATGATTTTTCCACCATTTAAGAAATTTTATAGTATTCTCCGAACGCTTCATTCCCACAAAACCCGTGTTATAGAGTCCAGCGTTCAAGAACTGCTTCTCATTCCATTGTTCCTGTAAATCAATGGGTTGCGTAATATGGGGCGTTAGAATTATATCAACATTATCCAGATTTTTGACGATTGGTTCAATGCTATCGGTTATCCAAAGGTCAGTATCAAAATAAATTAATTTATCTAATTCTGAATATTTTTCAAACAAGTAAAGACCAAATACAGGTTTGCAAGCCGTTGCGACCTCCATCACGGTGTAATCTCCCTTGAAGCCTGCTAAATTAACGGGTTCAATTTCTGAAATCGAGATGATTTTGTAGGGAATTTCGAAATCTGTTACGGGCACTTCATCCACCAAACCAATGATTAATTCATAGTCAGGATTAGTTTTTCGTACAGATTCGCCCATGGTAAGGGCTTGATAAAGGTAATTGGCAGTACAAACTGTGTATATTAATTTCATCTAATTTTATTCAAATAAATCCCCCAATGCCGCAACGTATGGGGCTTTCCAAGAAGCTTCTTGGTCTTTATAACGATAATAATCTCCTTTGAAAAGTAATTGCAAAACATTAGGAATCCTTGCTAAATGAAAAGGAGAAAGCGTGCTTCTGGTTTCATAATAATTGATAATCTGGTCAAACTTTTGAAAATTTGGATTTACTTTATCAATTCGTTCTTCCAAAGCTGCCTTTAAAGTACAAAAGTAGTCTCTTTTTGCCAAAAAGGGTGCAAGTTTTTCATTTCGAGGTCTCGAAAATCTCTCTTTCAAACTAACTGATTGCCCTATTTCCTTCGGTCGAGTACCAATTTGCTGAAAACTATGCTGACGATATGAAATTAATTTCTCATCAATTAAACCCATTGCATCCATCATGGCCGCTACCAAAGTAATCCAATTATCATGAATCATCTCAGGAATGTGTATAGGAAATGGCAGAACAATACCCTTTAATTCCCTTCGAAAAGCCATCATGCAACCTGCTGAACGGTTTCCAGCTAATAAAATTTCCAATGAATTTCCATTTCTCCATTGTTCTTTTTGTGTTTCATGAAATCGAACAACCGACCAAAAGTTTTGATTAAGACTCAT
>JANPIG010000570.1:0-5850 GCA_031424875.1 Cytophagales bacterium | reverse complement strand
TTCAAGAAGGTTTTTTAATGAAATTATTTGTAATTAATGTTAACATCCAAACAATGAATTATAACAAATCTACCAACCTGGATTTTGTTGCGTTTTCAACGTTGGGTTATTATTGATTTCTTCGATTGGAAGAGGCCAAATGAATCTAAAATTTGCGTAAGGTATTGCTGGTAGTCTCACAAAAGTAGTCGCTGGATTATTCGTATAAAGCGCTGTAAATACATTTGTATTACTTGCCTTTGCAGGAATTCCACCAGTGTTGAAAACTGGATCAGTTGATAAGCGGTGAATATCTAACCAACGCATTCCTTCCGCTAAGAATTCTATTCTACGCTCATTTAAGATTGCTTGAACCAATTCTTGATTTGTGGTGAAACTTGCAGCAGTATAACGCCCTGGTCCTGCTGGCACTGCCCGATTACGAACTGCATTCAACAAAGATAAAGCTCTTGCATCCACACCCGTACTTGTACGAGCAATGGCTTCGGCAGCATTCAATAATACTTCTGCATAACGAATAATGGGGGCATTATCCGTACGAGCCGTTGCATCAGCGTATTTCTTACTAAACATCGCTCCACGACCAGGTGAAGTTGCTCCGTCTTGCTGAACCATATCAGCTGATTTACGAAAATCATTTGCAGGGAAGAAGGGTTGATTCCAGATGATTGGACTAATTCCCACGATTCCACGTCCACCTGCAGTAGAGGCAACATACATGGAAGGGGCAGCACCGTTTACACCACCATTATCAACATCATTGTTTTCAATTGATAAAATTGATTCCACGTTGGATTTGTTGCCCGCCCCAAAAGGTCCCATTGGGGTTGCAGTCAGTTGGTAGTTACCGATTGGAGAGACCAAGTTCCCTGTTGCTGGAACTAATTTATTTGCCTCAGCAATTACTTGAGCAAAGTTATTTTGGTGCAATCTGATTCTGGTTTTTAAAGCAATGGCAGCACCTTTTGTTGCACGTGTAATATTATTTTTAGCACGAGTTGCTGGCAAATTTGTTTCTGCAAAATCTAAATCCGCTAACATCTTGATATAACATTCCGCCACGGTATTGCGTCCTTGCTTCGAAGCTTCATCCACCGATACTCCTGTGCTTGTTCCCACAGGTTGCTCACGGTATGGAATTCCGCCCGCTGCCGCATTTGGGTTATCTCCAAAAGGGCGTGAGAAGTTGGCCAATAAGTAAAAATGCCCCATTGCTCTCAACAAACGTAATTCTCCTTCATAAGAATTCTTAACGGCATCCGTTAAGCTGCCTCCCGATGGTGCTTTACGAATACCATCAATCACAACATTTGCACGGTTAATCATAGCATAAGTTGTTTGCCAAAAGAAGCCATTATTTGGGGTTGTAGCATCGTAAGTAGTGTTATAAGTTACTGCATAAAAAGCTGCAACACTTACCATATCTTCTCCACGGACATCACCTTGTTGAAGATGAGCAGCTCCGAAAGGATACCCACGAACAGCTCCTCCTGCATAAAATCCTGATTGAGCCCCGTCATAAACACCTGCCACTGCAAGTTCAATTCTTTCAGGAGTTTGATAGGCGGTTGATTCTGAAAGCGCATCAATTGGTGTTAGGTCTGTAACCGAACACGCCGTTGCCAGCATCAGCGTAGTGCTGAGGGCTACTATATTTTTATATGACATTATTTTCATTTTATTTCTCTTAATTGTTTGTTGATATTAGAAACCTACATTTACACCAAAAGTAACGATCCTAAACTGTGGATTTGTATTGAAATCAAGTCCATAAGTTTGATTAACGTCTCCGTTAGCATTCAATTCAGGATCCAAACCCTTGTATTTGGTGAAGGTAAAGGCATTTTGCAACTGTCCATACAAACGAACATTAGTGATACCTATATTAGCTTTTTTTAATAAATTTTTTGGCAGATTATATCCTAAAATAATATTTTGAATTCTAATAAAATCACCACTTTCTACGAATCGAGAAATTGCTTGTCCTGCAAAATTTGTGATGTTATTACTTCCTAAAACAATTTTAGGCACATCCGTAATTTGCCCTTCTGTTTTCCAACGATTTAAAATCTCAGTTCCGTTATTATTAAAATCTTGATTTAAAAGTGTTTCCTGACGAGTTACATTATAGATTTTATTTCCACCTGAAAAACGAGTGAATATCTCTAAATCAAATCCTTTAAATCTGAATGTATTAGTAAATCCACCAAAATAAGTTGGGTTAGAATTTCCTAACACTCTTCTATCACCAGGATTAACTGCATCATTAACATCATTAGATAAAAGAGAGGCTCCTGTTGAAGTACCTGGTGTTCCAGGATTAGCTGCGTCATAAAATGTATAGGCTCCTGTATTCACATTTCTTTGAACAATACTTCCGTTACCTTTTACAAATAATGGAAAGCCATTTGAAGGATTTACTCCAGCACTTTCATAGCCATAGAAAGAAGCCACAGGATCACCCACTCTGATAATATGATAAGGTCCTGCAAAAATTGGCTGGTCTTTTCCATCAATTCCTTTGTTCAAGGCAGTTACTTTATTATTATTAGTTGAGAAATTGAAATTCATATCCCAGCTAAAATCATTCTTTTTGATAGCTTCAACGCTTAAATTGAATTCTACACCTCTATTATATAATGAACCTACGTTTTTAGAAATTGAATTGTTTGGAACACCCAAAGATGGAGCAGTTGGTGCCGCCAAAATCAAATCCGAAACATCATTATTGTAGTATTCTGCTGAGAATATAATTTTGTTATCTAAAAAACCTAAATCAATACCATAATTAGACTGTGTACTTGATTCCCATTTCAGGGCTGAATTACCCGCCTGTGTGAAACCTACTCCGTTCTGAGATGCATATTGTGCCGCACCGAACAATCCTAAGTATGGGAATGAACCAATATCAACGTTACCTACCTGTGCATAACTGGCTCTTAACTTAATATCATTAATCGTTTTAACAATATTAGAATTCTTATAAAATTCTTCATTAGAAATTCTATACGCCAATGAACCCCCAAAGAAATTACCTCTACGACTTTCTGCTGGTAATGAAGATAGTCCATCGTTACGTCCAGAGAAAGTTAAGAAATATTTATTGTCATAATCATACTGAATACGTCCAAAGTATGAATCGAAGCCATTATTTACTCCAGAACCAAACACAGTTGGCACCGAGAAACTACCTGTGATTGTATTTTCTTGCTGAAAGAATCTGTCGGAGAAATTGGCAGCTCCAGTTGTGAAAGATGAAACTACTTGCTTCTGATATTCAACACCTGCTGTTAAATTGAAGGAGTTTTTACCAAAATCTCTCAAATAATTCAAGGTATTTTGCCAGTTCCAACGAGTTACATTACGTGAAGTTTGATTAACTGAACCATTTGCTCCACGACCATCACCATGACGTGGGTCTAACGAAGAGAAACTACGAAGATCAGTATAATCTAAACCAATCATTGATTTCAAGGTCAACCCTTCAAAAGGTGTAATTTGTAAGTAAGTTGTTGATAAAGCACGTCCAATTTGATTAGAGAATTTATTATTATCCAATACAAATTGAATGTTTGTATAATTATTATCAATACCACGCTTGTTTGCACCTTGTCCTAATACAGCTCCATCGGGTGAAATGTTGTATCCCGTTGGGTTATTAGTATCATAAATTGGAACGTTAGGAAATAAACGTGCAGCACCTGTTAAGTTACCAGACAAAGCGTTTGTTCCTGAATTTAAACCAGTATTTTCAGTACGTGTAACCTGTAATTTTGTACCTACTGAAATAAATTTATTGAAACTATGGTCAAGATTTGAGGTGAAAGTATAACGCTTCTGACCATTGGCAACTACTGCTCCTTGTTGATTGTTATATCCCAAAGAGAAATAATAATTTGTTTTTTCAACACCACCACTGAAGCTCATATTATAGTTTTGAGCAATTCCTTGACGAAGAATAACACTTTGCCAGTCAGTGTTAGTATTATTGGCATCCAAAAATGCCTGATCCACGGCCGTGGCAGAGCTATTTTTAATTTTCTCGTTTGCAATCTCCACAAATTGCGAAGCATTCAACAAACTCAAACGATTAATTGGGTTCGTCAAACCATACTGAAAATCAAAATTAACTTTCAATGGCTGACCTTTTTTCCCTTTTTTAGTAGTAATTAAAATTACACCGTTGGTCGCTCTCGAACCGTAAATAGCCGTGGCAGCACCGTCTTTTAAAATATCCATTGATTCAATATCACTTGGATTAATATCAGCCAAAGGATTTGAAGGAACGTTTGCACCTGCTTGGTTTCCGTCTAATGCTGGCACACCGTCAATAACAATCAAAGGAGAACCTCCTGATGTGATTGAGTTTGTTCCACGAATACGGATACGTGGTGCCTGACCAATAATTCCAGAACCAACCGTTACTTGCACACCAGCAGCACGACCTGCTAACTGCTGATCAAAACTTGCAGTTGTTAAGTTTGAAATGTCTTTTCCAGCAACACTTGAAATAGAAGAAGTCAACTTTGATTTTTTCTGAACACCGTAACCAATCACAACAACCTCCTCCAGATCTGCTACATCTGAAGTTAAAGAAACATTAATTTCTGACCTTGAACCTACTGAAATCTCAGATCTTCGGTAACCCACAAAGGTAAAAATTAAGGTTGGTGAACCTGAAACGTTGACTTTGTAAGTACCATCTGCATTGCTGGTTGTCCCTTGTGTGGTACCCTTCACGCTAACACTTACCCCTGGAAGTGCCGAGCCATCTTCGGAAGATGTAACTTTTCCCGAAATTGTTCTGTCCTGTGCTACTACGCTAACAACGAGCATAAACACAAACACAAAACTCATTAGTAGTCTTCTGTTCATTTGTTATTTTATTTGTTTGATGAAATGATAATACTTGCTATTGCTAAAAATAGCCCGCTAAATTACCGGATTTTACTATATGTACGTTGAAATTAGAACGTTTTTATTTTAGAAATATTTGTTGAGAACCTTATAAAATAATAACCTAAGTTTTTTGGATTTAAATGCAGAATAATATTTTAGTATAAAACTACCTGTATAAATTTAAAAATTATTAGTTAACCACTAAAAAAGGGATAAATCCAAACAGATTTAGCCCTTTCTACCTATTTTAAAATCTATGCTCTACTTACACATCAATCTTTGCATACTTCGCATTTTTCTCAATAAATTCACGTCTTGGTGGTACTTCGTCACCCATTAGCATCGAGAATAAATGGTCTGCTTCTACAGCAGATTCTACCGTTACTTGCTTTAAAGTACGAGTATCAGGGTTCATGGTAGTTTCCCACAATTGTTCAGCATTCATTTCTCCTAAACCTTTATAACGTTGTACTCCTACCAAATCTTCACGTCCGCCACCGGCAATGCGTTTTACGGCTTGCTCACGTTGTGCTTCTGTCCAACAATATTCCATTTGTTGTCCTTTTTTCACTTGATAGAGGGGTGGTTGAGCAATATAAATGTATCCAGCATCTAAAAGGTCTTTCATATAACGGAAGAAAAACGTCAAAATCAAGGTACGAATGTGTGAACCGTCCACGTCGGCATCCGTCATGATGATTACTTTATGATAACGCAATTTGTCCATATTTAAGGCTCTTTCATCTCCATCCTTGCCAAAACTTACACCCAAAGCCGTAATCATATTCTTGATTTCTTCACTTTCGTAAATCTTGTATTCTTGTGCTTTCTCAACATTCAAAATCTTACCTCTCAATGGCAAAATAGCTTGATTAGCACGATTACGTCCTTGCTTGGCAGTTCCACCCGCTGAGTCTCCCTCTACCAAATACAATTCGCATACATTAGGGT
>JANPIG010000569.1:0-1803 GCA_031424875.1 Cytophagales bacterium | reverse complement strand
GTTAGAAGTAATTTATCAAGATAATTCGCTAAGTCATGGGTTTAATCCTGAACATCAACAGGATACTTCTTCTCTGGAGGATTTGCTAAGAGATGAATCGTGGTTTTTGGGAACCGCCAGCACTGTTTTTAGAAATGTTTTCAGAAATGGAATGCCTGACTGGTGGTGGAAAACAGCAAGCGGAGATTTGGGAATATTTATTGAAGTAGCAAAACACGGTAAAATAAAATATTTTCCTGAAACTATGGGCTGCTACCGAAAGCATAGCGAAGGAATGACCAATATTCACACGCCACAAAATCAGTTTTTTCTAAGAAATAGAATGGAAATGTTTGAAGATTTGGATGTTTATTTTGATTTCAAATATCATGAAACTTTAAAGAATACGATTAAAAAATACCTAAAACAGCTTGTTGATTAGTTTATAGTCAATAATTGTGTAGTAAACTTTATTATATGGTAGTATTAGAATGAAATACCCTTACTAAATTTAATAAATGAAAAATATTCTTTTCGTAAGTCATGATGCCAATAGGGCAGGGGCTCAAATATTATTAATGAGATTTTTGAAACTATTGAAAAATCATCCAGATTTTAAGTTTTCTATTTTACTGAAAGAAGGAGGAGTTATTGAAAAAGAATTTGAAGAAATAGCAACCACTTATTATTGGGAAGATAAAAATGCTAAATCTCAAAAGGCTATATTAAATAAAATTGCTAATAAGATATTTAATAAAAATTCATATCAAATCAATTTATTGGAACGCTTAAGTGAGCAAAAATTTGATTTAATAGTTTCAAATACGATAACAAATGGTGAATTATTAGATATTTTATTTTATTTAAATGTACCTGTTACATCTTATGTTCACGAATTAGAAATGGGGATTCAACAATATACTACTCCTCAATCATTTCAACATACTTTGAATTTTACCAAATCATATATTGCTTGTGCTGAATCAGTTAAAGAAAATTTAATTAAAAATCATAATATTGATGCAACCAAAATAAAGGTTTTACCGTCGTTATTACCGGAATCAGCCTTGAGTTTTGAAAGTTCCCAATCTAAGATATTAGCCCTAAAAAATAAGTATAATATACCAGAAAATGCTTTTTTGATAGGAGGAATGGGAACGGTAGATTTGAGAAAAGGAGTGGATGGTTTTCTTAAAGTCGCTTATCAATTGAAGAATCATCCAGACATTTATTTTCTTTGGGTTGGCGGACAGAATACTGAAATTGAGTATAAAATTTTTCAAATTGACAAGGAAAGATTAGGACTAAAAAACGTCATTTTTCAGACATCTATTGAAAATCCACTTGATTTTATGGATGCTTTTGATGTCTTTTTTGTAGCATCCAGAGAAGATCCCTATCCCTTGGTGGTCTTAGAAGCGGCGATGTTGTCTAAACCCATTATTTGCTTTGATAAAGCTGGAGGGGCAAAAGATTTTGTGGAGGATAATTGTGGATTTATAGTCGATTATCTTAACTTCGATAAAGTTGTAGATAAAATTAAAGAATTAAAAGCTAACTCAATTCTAAGAAAAGAATT
The DNA here is from genome assembly GCA_031424875.1 of Cytophagales bacterium. Lineage (GTDB taxonomy): Bacteria > Bacteroidota > Bacteroidia > Cytophagales > Spirosomataceae > Arcicella. The sequence continues at coordinate 245 of JANPIG010000569.1, read as the reverse complement.
TGGAGATTATGCTCGAAAAAAAGCTCTTGAAAGACACAACAAAGAAATTGCCTTTCATACTTTCGTTAATATTTTGAATACTGTATAATATGACTTTAGCGTTCACTATTTGTTCCATAAATTATTTAGCTCAAGCCCAAACTTTGGGTCAGTCCTTACAGAAAACGAATCCTGATGTAGAATTTGTAATCGGTTTGGTTGATAGACTTGACAAAGTAAACCTTGATACTGATAAAATTCCCCCA
>JANPIG010000568.1:0-1399 GCA_031424875.1 Cytophagales bacterium | reverse complement strand
TTTTTACTAAATCAATGGCACATCCACATTTTTCTGAAACTAAAACTGGCAATCCACAAGCCATAGCTTCATTAACAACTAGTCCCCAAGGTTCAGAGTAACTTGGCAATACTAAAACGTCACTAAGTGCCAGATATTCAGGCACTTGCTGCCAAGAAACACCATCATGAAAACTGACTTTTTGAATACCCTTTTCCTGAACAAAACTTTGCAGATCGGTTTTTAACTCACCGTCACCTAAAATAATGACTCCCCAGTCTTTACGTAATAATTTTTGAGCGATGCCAAAGGCTTCTAAAAAACGAAAGAGATTTTTAAATTCAATTAATCTGCCAACGAAAATAAAATTTTTAGAAGATAGACTTATTCGTTGTTGTTCAGTAACTCTATTTATAATGGCTTTATCGTAAATACTTCTAATCTCAAAATTATCCACACAATTCCGATTGACTAACATCTTTTCTGGTGTTCCTCCCAATGTTAAAAGATAATTTTTTGATAGCGTTCCAAAATTAAAAAAACCATCAAATTGCTTAATAATTAGAGATTTAAAAAATTCTTTTAAAGCATTTCGAGAATGATCTCCAGCGGTTGACTCATTAGATAAAACGGTCTTTATTCCATGAATTTTGCAATAAATTAGAATAGCCCATGAAGCTAAATCATAATACCCTGTTAGATTTATTACTGTAGGTTTAAATTCATGAATAGTTTTTACAACTCCAGAAATTCTCGACCACAATCCTACTTCTTCCAGCGTTCCTTCGCATAGTAAACGATATGGATATTGATGAATTGACAAGTCTAAATTGCCTAAATTTACCCTACTTTTTTCTACGGAAGCAATTTGTATAACTAATAATTTAGCATGGGGATTCTGAGAGATTATTTTTTGTAACTCATTGAAAATGATTGCTTTATAATGAGCCCATAGCTGATTATGTACTATTAAAATTCTCATTTAGGCAGTCATTGCGGGTGAAGGTAATGGTGTCTTTTTCTTAAAAGTAATAGGAATTTTTTTAATATATTTAATTCCTAAAAACCTAATCATAACAGCAAAAACAAACCAATAATAAATACCATATGGCTCACCTCCCGTAAATAGTGTTACGAAATAGCACATATAAAAATACCCCAAAAACATAGTAAATGGGCTTGTTTTGTTCTTAATAACTTTAATGGATTCCTTAAATATAAGCCAATTTAACGTTGCAAAACTTAGAAAAGCTAAAATACCACAATCAATTAAGGGTTCTAAAATTGGAATATCCATGTATAAAAATTTATAACCTTTGCCTAGAATTAAATTATAAGGTTCTTCAAAAAGAGTCTTTTTGAAAGTTGCAAAGTTATTAACTCTACCCAATGAGGAATAATCAATCGTTTTTGAAGTTTG
>JANPIG010000567.1:0-2900 GCA_031424875.1 Cytophagales bacterium | reverse complement strand
CAGGTTTTATTGATTATATTTCTGTGTATAATCAAATCCTTGTTTGATAATCAGGTGATACCCATTTTGTACTAATTTTAACGGAAGTATTTACTTATTAACGCAATTCAAAAATACCCATATCCCAAACAAGCGTTGGTCGCCCTTTCCCCTTAAAGAGAAAGGGCTTTACACACTTGTTATGGAAGCCTTTTTCTTCAATGGGGTGTAAGATGGGTGCGTCAATAAGTTTATAGTTCCGAATTTTAATTCCTATTTCTCAACTGTTCAAATAATTAGGCAAAGAAAAATCCTTGAATAGCAAGACTAACCAAGGATTTCCAAAATGAAAAATTATTTTAAAACCGCCGATTATATCCTAATTGTAAATAAAAAGGCAAAGTCGGTTCGGTCTTAAAATTCTGACTTATTACTCGTCCGATCTTCAAATTCAAGTCATTATTTTGACCCAAAGTTATCCCCGATTGTATTCCATAAGCAAAATTTCCACCCGTAGGAATATACCAACCTGTCATGAGGTCTGGGTTATTTTCGAGGGCAGCGGGTTGGTGCTTTATATGCGTAACAATGGCTTTATCGAAGCTAAGTTCTCCTGCCACATACCAATGGGGTTTGTAATAACCTGCCACCCCTGCAAACTCACTCCCAAAATTGAGTAGTCGAGCATAGTCATTTTCAAAACGTCTAAAAATGCCATTCACTTTGAGCGTTGCCGAGAAATTACCCGCATGAACTACCTCCAATTGTACGCCCATTTTTACTTTAAAATCCTCCAAAACCTTATTGCCAGAAGGAAAACTAAATTCACCATTGAGTACCATTGGTAATTTTGTATTCAATCTTCGACCATAATTCACTCCGTAAATTACCCCACAATCTAAGCCTGTATTGATACCAATGATATGTTTTTGTTCTTGATTAAATGCCCTCCAGTTGATGTTTTGGGCATTTAACTGATTAGAAAGAAAGTATAACAAAATTGTTATGATTAATATAATTTTCATAAATTGATTATTTTAATGAGTTTAAATATGCTTTTGCCACGGGATAAAAATTTTGCCAGCTTTTGTCAAAAGTAATCATGTTGTGTCCAGCATCTTTTGTTAATTCTAATTGTACATTCGGGTATGCAGATGAAACTTTCTTGGCGTGAGCTTCACCATAAGCCGAATTATTCTGGCTATACACAAAGAGAATTTTTGTTTTATATTGGCTCAAATTGGTTGTCCAATTGGGTTTTTCTTTGTCTCCTAATTCTAATAATGCTCGATTAATCACAGCACCATTTCTCCAATATGGCGAAACTCCATCGTTACCAACGGGGCTATTTTTTTCTTCGGCAGAAAAAAGGGTAAATTTATAGTCCAATATTTCATGTTGATCTTCTTCGCCCGTTAAAAATTGGTCTTGATAAGTAATATCATTAAGCGTTTCACTGGTAAAATCCAATTTAATTGATCGACTAATATAGTCTTTAACATCCTGCCAAATAAGCCCGCCAGGTTCAGCAATGATTGCCCCACTCACTTTGGTTAAATTTGAATTGATGAACGCTGTCGCTAACATTCCGCCCCAAGAATGCCCTAAAATGAATACTTTTTGATTGGGTGATTTTCGGTAATAATTAATTACCCCTCCCACTTCTTCTTCCATCTGATTGATTTTGTAAGTTTCTTTATTGAGCCGTTGGGAAAGCCCAGAACCTCTTTGGTCATAAAATACTACATAAAAGCCATCCTCAACAAACTTTTTACAATTGAGTAAATACCGATAATCACTACCTGGACCACCGTGCAGAACCAAGAGCATAGGATTGTTTGGATTGCCAAAAGCCTCTGAATGAAGTAAGACACCATTGATTTTAACAGAAGGTAATGCAGGGTTATCTACCACCGTTTTGGGTACTAACAAACCCGATTTGTTAGGGTTCAATTCGCCCTGTTTACATCCTAAAATTCCATAGATTAGCGTTCCTATCATTAAAATTAATATGCTTTTTTTGTACATAATTTTTGTGTTTATTTTTCTGCAAAATTCAACAAAAAGGCAGTACAAAACGCCCCAAAATGAAGGGTGGAACGCATTGAGAGGAAGATTCATAAATTAATCCAAAACAATATTTAATTGCTTCAAATACTCAGAAGGGGAAAATCCAGTGGCTTTTTTGAAATTACGATTGAATGAAGTTTTGGAATTAAACCCACAATCATAAGCCAAACTTAAGAGTGTATATTTCTGATTTTGGGGCATTTTTACTGCTTTTTTGAAAGCCTCAACTCGATGATAATTGATGTAGTCGAAAAAAGTTTTTCCTTCATTTGCGTTAATTACTTGTGATAGATTATTTGGATGAACATCAAGATGATTTGCCAAATAGTTTAAAGAAAGCTCTGGGTTTTCGTAAAGCTTTTCTTCTTGCATTACTCTTTGAAGTTGAACATGGATGCTTCCGGACATTTCTTCCGTCAGGCTTGATTTTTCGTATTTTTTGGTTTTATCGACATCAATCTCAATAGAATTTTGCTCAGTTTCAAATGGTAATTTATTGGTAAAAATCCCAACTTGTTTGATGCCGAAATAACCCAAAAAAATAACGAAAATTACTACCGAAATAAATATTAAATTATCATTGCCACGCAACCAAATCACGACCCAAATCAAGGCCAATCCCAAAAAAAGGTATTGAATCCAATCTAAATTAATTTTTTCTTGATAGGAGAATTGATTGATGATATTTTTGCGATGTTGACGAAGTAAACGATAGGTAAAATAAAAGTAGATAACACCTGAAATAGATATCGATATAAGCGTTAAGTTCATGAATATCATATACTTAGGGACATAGCCACTCTTGCTAAATATGTAAATCTTCTCGTTTGTTGACAGGCTGAAAAAATCAA
>JANPIG010000566.1:0-3793 GCA_031424875.1 Cytophagales bacterium | reverse complement strand
ATTCGGACAAAATGGATTGAAGCGTTCGGAAATATTTTCATGGCAAAAGTTTGCCCAGGATAACTATGAAGTGTATAAAAGAATTGCTTAATGGTGTTGAAAACAGACACTGAAAATAGATATAAACTTGAAAATATTTTTTTCGGCATATTTTTTGTAAAACCTATAGTAGAACGTTAAACATACCCAGAATCCGCCTGTTTGGGTCTAAACAGTTTCCTTACAAATGGATACAAATTCACTGGAAAACGCCCCCAATCCGAACGACTCGGAGGCAACTTATCGAGCTTTACGTGATTCAATTTTACAAATTTATCAGTTTGGAACTAAAATCGCCAAGGAAGCAAACCCTGACAACGAACTTCAAGTTTCATGGGAATTGGGAGATACTTCTTTGATGAATTGGATTAGTGATACCCACTGTTATTTAAGTAGAAAAGGTCAAAAACTCCAATTTTTAGCTCGCCCATCTAAATTAGAAATTATTAGTTTTCATTTAGAAGAAGGCGATAAATTATTAATCTGTAGTGATTCTTTACGGCAAAATTTGTCTGATAATGAGATTGATGAGCTATTACAACAAAGTGTAGGATCTGAAAATGCTTGTCAAAATCTCTTAAAGATTGCCAATGCTACCTCCGCTGAAAATACTCATAACATAGTTGTGATGGAAGTGATTAATAATCAGAAAGTTATTACTCCAACCCCCATTATTGATACCAAAAATGCCTCTAAAAATACTAACAAAACTAATCCGCTTTGGTATGTTTTGCCAGTAATTCTATTAGGCGTTGGTATTGGCTTGGCTTGGTTGGTAAAAAATGATAAAATAGATTTCCCGAATCCATTTAGTAAAAATAGCACAATTGCTATTCAAGACACCGTTCCTTTCATCAATAAAGACTCAGTTGAATTAGCAAAAGTTAACGATACCATCGCTAAAGAATTTGCAGAAGAAAAGAAATCTATAGAAGTTGTTTCTCCCGAACAGAAAGATGATTTTGTGGAAGTACCTACCAAGGAATTGAAAAATGAAAACAAATTAAATTCAAGTTCAACTGAAAATTTTAATCCAAAAACTTCTTCAACCAAAAAGACTTCAAGTAATTCTAAAAATGACAATAATATATCAGTTGAAACAGCATCAGCGTCCAAAAGTCAATCATTTGATCCCGCTAAAGAGGAACAGAACTATAATGCTTTACTTCAACAAAAAGAAAAATGGTTGGTAATAAAGTCAGACCTTGAAGCCTTAGCAAGTTCAGGTAATAGTGCTGCCGCAGAAAGACTCAGAAATAGTGAAGCCGTTTTGGGTAGGATAGAAAAAAAGCTCAACGAAAGTGCCAAGAAATTAGGTAAGAATTAAAAATTAGACTTCTTAAAAAAGCCTCAAATTCTAAAGATTTGAGGCTTTTTGCATTAAGTAGTAATATATTCTCCCTGTCTTTTTTCAGGAGTGGATTGATCGGTAGCTTGGTTGTCTTGGTAAATAGATTGTTACTGATTTTTAGTGTTATTATCTTACAATATATGTGCAATAAACATATAAATAGCAAATAAGGCAATTAAAATATAAAGAGATGTGGTGTTATCAGTAGTTTTACTAATGCTAATAAATAAGATGGTTGAAATTAAAGTAAAAGTCCACAGGATAACCGATGTTTGGAAATGACTTAATCCGCTATCAATCAAAATATGATGTAAGTGATTTCGATCGCCTATAAAAGGTGATTTTTTATCTTTTAATCTTACAATAAACACTCTTAAAGTATCAAAAATTGGTACAATCAAAACTACAATTGCTAAAATAGGAGCCGAGAAAGAAGAATGTGGGTCAAATCTATATTGAATATTTAATTGAATAAATTTCACGGCAAATAGTGTCAATAAAAAACCAACTATCAATGAACCGGTATCTCCCATGAATATTTTTGAGGTTTTGGAATAGTTAAATCTTAAAAATCCAACCAATGAACCAGTCATAGAAGCCGCTAAACTTGCTAAGGCATAATGTTCATTCAAGAAAAACCATAAACCAAACATTCCGCCTGCAATCATCCCAATTCCACCTGCCAAACCATCAATACCATCAATCAAATTGATAGCATTGATCAAAGCAATAAATACAAAAACGGTCAATATTAAACTTATGACGTAAGGAATTTCATTTACTCCAAAAATTCCAAAAAGGTTTTCGATTCTTAAATCCGCTAAAATTACAACCAGTGTTGAAGCAGCAATCTGTACAAACATTTTTTTCTTAGGAGACAAAACCAATATATCATCTTTAACACCCAAGAAAAATAAGATTATAATTGCTGAGAAAGAAAGATGAATTAATTGACCTTCGTCTGGGTTTTCCCAGAGAAAATAACTTACCAAAGTAGAGGCAAAAATAGCTACACCACCCAATGTAGGAGTTTTTGTAACGTGTGAACTTCGCTCGCCTGGGTCAGCCATTAAGTTTTTCAACCTTGAAATTTTGATGATAACAGGTATGGCTGTAATAGAGGAAGCACACGCTACCAATGTTGAGACAACGATTTGAAATAATCTATCGTTATATAGTGTCCAAAAGAAATTGTTGTTCATGGAAATGAAATGGGTAGTTTGCTAAATTAATGCAATTTGATTTTCCAAATAATGCTGGCGTGGGCTTATGCGTGAAAACGTGATAATTTACGATTATTACCCTAAAAATCCAAAACATCATTCAGAAATTACTCTTGTTCTTACTTCTTGGGCAGGATTGCCTTGATAAATGGTGTAGGGTTTTAAATCTTTTGAAGTAACAGAACCAACTCCCAAAACCGAATGACTCATACACCTCACACCTCCACAAACCACGGTTTTTGCTCCAATCCATGCTCCTTTTTCAATATAAATTTCACCAACAAGTTGATTGAAATTTGTTTTTTTATAATCGTGATTACCTGTTAATAACATGGCTCCTTGCGAAATACAAGCGTTGTCTTCAATAGTTACTTTTACGAAATTATCAATCCAAACCATTTCACCAATCCATACGTAATTCCCAATTTCCAAAAACCATGGATATTTAATATTTACTTTGGGTTTTATCATAACCCCTGTGCCAATTTTTGCACCAAACACTTTCAAAATAGCCACCTTGACAAATAATGGTATTGGTAAATAGTTGTTGATAATCAAGGAGTTAACTACGAACCAAATTATCAGTTTTAGCTTTCCTGCTTTTGGATTATACCAATCATTATTAAATTTGGATAAATCTGTTTCTAAGTTCATTTGTCTAAATCTTTGCCATATTCATTTTTAAAAAAATCTTTAATGGCTTTTTTGTCTTTACCAACTCTGTTGTAAACTTCGTAAATTTTAGCATCTACTAAAAAACGATACCAAAAGCCCTGTAGAAAATGCCACATTAAGCCTTGTTTACCATCCAAAAAGCCCAGTCTGAAAATATAGCGATATATAAAATAAAAAAACGGTCTGGTGAATAGAGGTACAGAAGCATACTTTACTTTTAAATAACGCTTACGCTCTTCTTGAGTTCCAAATAAATTAGGTTCAACGGCTTCAAAATTACGAAAATCATATTTAATATTAAGCAAATCTATCACTTCTCTAATGGCATAAAGATTGTGCTTTTGAGTCCACCAAGTGAGATTATTAAGATTATGGTCAACTAAATCATTTTCCCAATGTTCGGTCTTGCCTTGAAACAATTTAATATGCTCATCCATCCAACTCTCCTCGCAAATTCCATGTCCATCTTTCCAAATGCGCATCAACCATATAGGATAATAGGCAC
>JANPIG010000565.1:0-2893 GCA_031424875.1 Cytophagales bacterium | reverse complement strand
GCTGAAAGTCCGCCCAATGACAACCCAGCTATTACGTTACCCTTATTTTGAGTAGAATATTTTTTATTCAGATATGGCAAAAGTTCATGAATAATAAAATCGTTATGTTGCTTAGCTTTTGCCCCTCTTTTCTTATAATCTGCTTGGCTTGCAGTACCGTATTCCTGTAATCTTGCCTCATTGGCGTGTATTCCAACGCACAAAAAGAGATTTATTTTATTTGAATCTAATAATGCTTGAATATGGTGTTTGATATTGAGGTCATTGAAATCTTGCCCATCATTGAAAAATAGTATGGGCAATTTTTTATTTTTTATTTTTGGATAAATCAAAGTTAAATTAACTTGTCTATTAAGGTATTTAGACGTAATTTTTTCTTCGATTTGGAGCAGTAGCGTATCATTTTGCATGAATTTAAAGCGTTTGGTTTGTGCATTTAGATTTAGGATTATTCCATAAAAGATGATGAAGAAGCAGATTTTTTTCATAAAAAATTATCGTTCAATTAGTTTTGAAATCAGAAAACAATTTCTATTTTTAGGGTAAAACAAACTTACAAACAATTTATTAAGCCAAAACCATTTTAATAGAAAATTATGCAAGAACGTTACGTAAAATACTATTCGCATCATTTAGGGGCGGATAATGAAATGCTTGTTTACGGCAATTGGGGCTATCCAGTCATTATTTTTCCAACCACGATGGGGCGTTATTTTGAAGCAAAAGATTTCAAATTAATAGAATCAGCAAGAGGGCATATTGAAAGTGGCAAAGTTAAGATTTACTGTCCAGACAGCATTGATAAATACTCTTGGTATGGCAAACACCTTCATCCCTCCGAAAGAATTAAAAATCATATCTTTTATGACCAATATTTGAACGATGAGCTTATTCCAGCCATCATGAATGAATGTAATGTCTCAAAAGTAGCGGTGGCAGGTTGTAGTTTCGGGGGATTTCATGCGGCAAATTTTGCCTTCAGACACCCTGACAAAGTCTCACATTTATTCACTATGGGAGCAGCATTTGATATACGTTCATTTTTGAATGGCTATTACGACAATAATGTATTTTTCAATAATCCACCAGATTTTCTTCCAAATTCAGATAATCCAGATCTTTGGAATATCAACATTACTTTAGGAACCTGCAACGCTGATTTTTGTAAACCCGAAAACGAAAGACTCTCCAAGATTTTAGCTCATAAAAACATCAATCATTGGTTGGATATTCGTTGGCATGGTACACACGATTGGGATATTTGGCGAGAAATGTTTCCAGAATATTTGAATAAAATTTAATAACAGGTGTTGGGTTTACTGGTTAAATTTTAGGAAAATTATATCATCCTAAATTCTAACCCAAAAGACCTAAACCCTAAAACCTTAAAATAAATATGAAAAAAATTGGTATTCTTCACGGTATGGAGTCTTCATTTCCAGAGGCTTTTGTAGAACGTGTAAATCAAATTGCTCCTAAAGATATTATGGCTGAGCGAATGATAATTGATAAAGTATTGCAGGGCGAATCATCGGGCTATGATGTCATTATTGACCGTATTTCGCAGGATGTTCCCTTTTATCGTGCCATGCTCAAAAATACTGCTTTGGCAGGTTCAGCAGTCATAAATAATCCTTTTTGGTGGTCGGCAGATGAAAAGTTTTTTAATAACGCTCTTGCCTTAAGTGTGGGTGTCCCCGTTCCAAAAACAGTTTTATTACCTTCCAAAGAACGCCCTACGGATACTTCAGAAACTTCTTTCCGCAACCTCAAGTTTCCTTTACCTTGGGGCGATATTTTTGACCATATTGGCTTTCCAGCCTATATGAAACCCCATGCTGGCGGAGGCTGGAAGAGCGTTTATAAGGTTAGAAATCCAGATGAATTGTTCAATGCTTATGATGAAACTGATCAGTTAGTGATGCTTTTGCAAGAGGAAATAGTTTTTACTGACTATTTTAGATGTTATTGTATCGGTGGAAAAGAAGTCAAAATTATGCCATACGAACCTCGAAATCAGCCTCATTTACGCTATGACGCCACTTTACCGACAGGACCCGCTGCCAAAAAACTTTTAGCAACTGTAAAAGATTACGTCTTGCGATTGAATAAAGCCTTAGGTTATGATTTCAACACGGTGGAATTTGCCGTGAAAGATGGAATTCCCGTAGCAATTGATTTTTGTAATCCTGCACCCGATGCGGATGTAAACTCTGTTGGTCAAGAAAACTTTGATTGGGTTGTTGAAGCAACGGCAAAAATGGCGATTGAACGAGCCAAAAAACACAAACCAAATCAAGATAATCTCACGTGGGGATCATTTATAATGAACTCGGTGATGAAAAAAGATAGAAGCGAAATGTAGGGAGATCAAAGGATTATGGAGTTTAGGGATTTGAGGTAAATATAGATTACCTCAAATCTCTTAATTTCCAAACCTCATTAACCCTCAACCTTTTAACCCTAAAAAGATGCCTAAATTCACCCTTGGAATTGAAGAAGAATTTCAAACCATAGACCCCGTTACTCGGGAATTACGCTCGCACATGAGTAAAATTGTGGAAGGCGGTCAAATCATTTTACAAGAAAGAGTAAAAGAAGAAATGCACCAAGCGGTGGTGGAAGTTGGAACAAATATTTGCTATAATATCCAACAAGCTCGTGAGGAAGTAGTTGAACTTCGTAAACATATTATTGAATTAGCCGATAATCAAAATCTCTTAGTAGCTGCCGCAGGAACACACCCTTTTTCAGATTGGCAAACACAATTAATCACGCCTAATGCTCGCTACGATGCACTAATTGATGAAATGCGTGATGTTGCTCGTGGAAATCTTATTTTTGGTCTCCACGTACATGTAGGCATCGAAAGTCGACAACAGGGTATTCAAAT
>JANPIG010000564.1:0-2512 GCA_031424875.1 Cytophagales bacterium | reverse complement strand
TGGATAATTTGGGGATGTTTTTCAAAGAAATCTGGTGCCACTAATACCACCACATTAAAATGATAATCATTTTCCAAAAAATTAATAATTAAATGATAAAGATAGCCAGGATGATGTCCACTCGAATCAGGTTCAAAAAGTAAAATATTTTTGTTTGGAATCATACTGAATTTTAGGAATTGGGGAGAATATTTTTACGAAGTTAGACGGGGGTCACCTACAGGACAGTTTTCCTCGCCGTTATCGTTTGACAACTTGATTATACATTACAATACACTTCGATACACTTTTAAAGTTTCTTCGGCTTTTTTATGAATTGAAAAATTACTTTGTCGAGCAAATCCTTTGTTAATCAGCGACTTACGCAACTCAGAATCTGAGATTATTCTTTCAATTTGCCCACAAACTTCTTCATAGTTTTCAGGGTTAAAGTATAGGGCCGCTTCTCCTGCCACTTCTGGAAAACTTGATTTATTACTCAAAACTACTGGACAACCACAAGCAAAAGCCTCTAAGATAGGAATGCCAAAACCCTCATAAAGCGAAGGATAAACAAAAGCAATGGCCTTTTGATAAAGCCCATAAAGCGTGTTATCACTGTGAAAGTTCAGATGAATTATCTGTTTCTGCAAGCTTAATTGATTGATAATTTTTTGTTCTTCTTCAGTAAAATTCCCGCCACCAGCACATAATAAAACAATATCTATATGCCTTTTTAAGACTGGTTTTATAGCCTTCAAAAAACCTAAAAAATTTTTGTAATCATTTCTCGCACCCACATATAAAAGATATTTATCTGGAGTTTTTAAATGAAAATTATGTGGTTGCTGATGATGAACAAAATTGGTAGAGTGATGAACAACGTCTATTTTTTCAGGCTTTATTTCATAGAACTCCAACAAATCTTTTTTGGTATTTTCAGATACAGCAATGATTTTGGAAGCCCGGTTAAGTAATTCTTGCTTCTGTTCTTGGCTGGCATTATCAATATGATTGAGCTTAAATCTTTCCTTAATACAATCATGATAGGTTAACACAAATGGCTTATTACCAAGGGGTTGCAAGAAATAATCATGATAAAATGTAGGATGAAAAACGTCAAATTTACCTCTTTGCAATTGATAAATACTATTCAAACGATTGGTACGAGAAACCAACATATTGGTTGGCATGAATCCAAAAACATTCTTGAAAGGCAAAGGTTTGCGAACCGTACTACTTTTAAGGTATTCATTGTTAGAAAACCCAATGGATAAATCTATATTAACATTTAAAGCAGTTAGCGATTCCATCAAATCGTGAAAATAACGAGCTACTCCGCCGTAGCGTTGCCCTGTAAATGCTTGATGGTCGTAAAGGATTTTCATAATTATTTCATCAATGCTTCAATCTCATCAGCATCCATTGGAATACTTTCCATGAGGTCAATACTTCCCGTTTCCGTTATCAAAACGTTGTTTTCTAAACGAATTCATAAACCTTCTTCTTTAATATAAATCCCTGGTTCAATCGTAAAAACCATACCAGCCTCCACTTTGCGATATTTATTCCACACATCATGCACATCTAATCCCAAATGATGGGAGGTGCCGTGCATAAAATATTTTTTCAATAGGGGCGAATCTGGATTTTGTTTTTGAACTTCCTCACGATTCAACAGCCCTAAATCTATCAGTTCGCTTTCCATGTAGTTTTCAACTTCTTTTTGATATTCCTCCCACAAAACGCCCACTTTCAAAATAGATTTTGCATAGTGAAAGGTGCGATACACAGCATCATAAACCTGTCTTTGGCGAGGAGAAAACCTCCCATTTACGGGAATAGTCCGAGTTAAATCTGACTTATAATTTCCGTATTCAGCAGCTACATCTAATAAAATTAAATCGCCATCTTTACAAACACGATTATTTTCAACGTAATGCAATACGCACGAGTTTGCCCCAGAAGCAATAATGGGACCATAAGCAAAACCTTTTGAACGATTCCGTACAAACTCATGAATCAATTCTGCTTCAATTTCATATTCTGTAACATTAGGCTTAACAAATTTCAATAAGCGTCTAAAACCCAATTCTGTAATTCTACAGGCTTCTTTAATTTGATCAATTTCATATTCGCTTTTTATTACCCTTAGCTGGTGCATTAACGGGGCTACTCTTTCAAACTTATGTAAAGGGAAATGCTCTTTAGCCCACAAAATAAATTTGGCATCCCGTGTTTGAACAACAGAATGATTGCGAAGATGTTCGTTGGAGTTTAGATAAATACTCTCGGCTTCAAAAATTAAATTATTCAGAATTTGCTCAAACTGACTCGTCCAATAGATTTTTTTTATGCCTGAAACTTCCTCAGCATGTTCTTTAGTATATTTATAACCTTCCCAAATAGCAATTAACTCAGAGGTTTCTCTCAAAAAAAGTACTTCCCGATGCTTTGGGTCTGGACAATCTGGAAACAACAAAAGAATAGATTCCTCTTGGTCGATACCTGTTAGATAAAATAAATCTGAGTT
>JANPIG010000563.1:0-1643 GCA_031424875.1 Cytophagales bacterium | reverse complement strand
ATTAGTATGTAATTCTGTAAATGCCCAAACCACTTTTAATTATTCAGGAACTTCTACAAATAGTTTTATTGCAGGTACTACCAAAGTTGGAGCAATCGGAAGGAATAACATTACTACCAATTCAACAAATTTTCATATTGGACTTGTGGGAACAGCCAATAATGCTACTTTCGGAAATGTAGGAGTTTTAGGAACTACATCCCAAAATACAATTGCCAGTAACTCAAATTATTACGCTGTTTTTGGAGATAATTACAATAATAATATTGTGGCAAATAATCAGGGTGTTATCGGAGGCTATTTCTCGGCACAAAATTCTGGAACTAATTCTTACAGTTCTGGAGTTTCTGCCAGTTCTTTTGGTAACAATAATTCCACTACTACTTATGGAGTAAACGCTTCGGCAACCAATAATAGCAATACAACAGCCAACAGAACAATTGGAGTTAGAGGCGAAAGCATTTCGGGCAATACTACAACTTCTAATTATTTATACGCTGTAACCAATCCAGGGGGATATTTCACTGGAAATGATGGTCAAGGGCTGTATGCCACCACTACCGATGGGTACAATTTATCCTCCTTCGGAAAGGTTTCACAGGCAGTAACGGGATATAGTAACCGAACGGGTGCTTATGTAAATGTGGGTGTGGTAGGTTATGCAGAGGGAACGGGCAGTTTTAAAATGGGTGTATATGGTTATTTGAATGGTACCGCTGGTACAAGTGTTTCATCAGCTATATATGGTCAAGATAATATTAACACTTCAAGCACTTATGCTGGATATTTTATTGGAAAAGTATCAATGAACAGTAGCCTTTACGTAGGCGGAACTGCACAAGTGGCAGGAGTACTTTACGCCTCAGGAGGTTTACAGACCACAGGCACAAAAAACTTTGTAATTGACCATCCGCTTGACCCCGAAAACAAAATTCTCCGCCATGCTGCCATTGAAAGCAATGAAGTTTTGAATCAATATAGTGGCAATGTTACTACTGATGCTTCGGGTTTGGCTACGGTAACTTTACCCAATTATTTTGAAACCTTAAACAAAGATTTTCGCTATCAACTCACTGCAATCGGCTCATTTTCACAAATTATCATTAAGAAAAAAATCAATAACAATCAGTTTATTATCCAAAGTAAACAACCCAAAGTGGAGGTTTCGTGGCAAATAACGGGTGTGCGAAATGATAGAAATATGCAGTATAAACCTTTTGTGGTGGAGTCTGAAAAAGAAGATAGTGAGAAAGGGAAATATTTAAGCCCAGAGGCGTATGGAATTGCTCGGAAAACAGACGTAAAAATTGGCGAAATGCCACTGCTTAAAAATCAGGAGAAATTAATTGGGGAGAAATAAATAAACATGGTTCAACTAAGATTTATACGTGATTTATTTGTCGCACACGGAAGTCGTCCTTTTGAAGGACGACTTCCGTATAAATCATAGAAGAACCATAAACATAAAAATCATGAAAAATAAACTAATAATTACCTTATGCCTAATCATTTCAACCTTTTTGAGTTGTAATAGTAAAACAGAAAAAGTCACTAACACATCTGAATCAACTGAGCAGGTAAGTCAAGAAGATTTTTACTTCACTTTCACCGTGGATGGCAAGGAAATAAACATCAAACCTGAG
>JANPIG010000562.1:0-2385 GCA_031424875.1 Cytophagales bacterium | reverse complement strand
CCCGCCGAAAAGCAAATTTTCAGAGTTTCGTAGGAACGAAACATATAAATGTGCCGAGCATACCGCCTCTCGAATAGGATTTCATATCGTTTTTCAACGGATTAAAATCCGTTGCTACAAAATCGGTCGAGCCTACAGCTCTTATTGGCACTCAAATACTTGTGTATAAACCGTAGTCTTTTGAAGGACGACTTCCATACTCGACAAATAAATTTCGTATAAATCATAGTTGAACCGTAATTTTTCCATAATTCAAGGCGTGCCACAAACCATGCGTTCCAGTCAGCTCAATGCCACTGCAACCCATGAAATACCAATATAATTCTACAAATTTTTTGGAGGAGATTGCCTAAAAAGAATAGAAGTAGGAATAAAAGGCATTAATTTTTTCTCGAAACTAACCTTTGGAATTCCTAAAATATCTGCTACTGAATCGCCCATTAGATATCGCATTTGGGCGGCTGGAAAGGGTTTTAGTATGGGGTTTTCTACAAAACTTTCGATAGTATTTAACAGTGCTTTTGTCAAGGCTTTTCCTTCTTCAGATGGTCTGAATTGGCGTTTGGCAATGACTTTATCCATCGTAAATGCTTCTCGTAAATTATTAGGTATCAAGGCTTTATCTACGCCCATGATTACAGAAACGACATTCCAAAGATGTAAATAGGCTTCGGCATCTGCTTCATTGGGGGCTTCTCCTGCTTTTCGCATTCCTCGGATAACGATATATGAAAATGCTCCGTTTGTTCCCGCCATATCTTCTTGATTAACGGGTTTGCCCCAAGCCAAATCCCACGTGCCATGATGTTCTGTAAAAAAGCGAATGGCAGCGTGCATTAGCCTGACTTTCAATATCTTACGAACAGCTTCACCGTTTTTCCAGTTCTCTTCTTTCGTAACTATTTCCAGAAATTCACCCGTTTCTTGTAAACGTTTTAGGGTATCGGTTTGAATTCTTTGGGACATTGCCAAGACCTTCGCCCCATCTGCCCCAGCGTAGCAATAGGGAAGTGAATAACACGCCAACATGATGCCAACGGCGGTTTGATTTTTAGCAAAAAACTTCATGCCTTGTTTCATGAGTTTCCAATTGGCAAAAGATGTGGCTGTCGATGTGGTTGGTGGGGACACCAACCACGGAGTTGAATTATTTTCAATAAAATCGTTAATAATTCCGAATGAAGATGTTGATTCTGAGGTGTTTAGCCATTTAAACATTTCTCGTACACCCATGATTCCGTCTGATTTGAAAAGGTCGGCAATTACATTATCGGCTTCGGGGTCTCCCATCTGACGGAATTTATCCATCATTTCGTTGGGAAATTGGCGAGTTGGTTTTATGGTTTTCATATCTTTGGAGTTGTAGTAGTTAAAGAGTTATAGTAGTTAAAAAGTTTTCATTTATCTTAATTTTTACGCAAAATTTATTTTATTTCTAAACCATACCCAACCATTTTGTCTAAATTTTCATCTTATATTTGAAACCGTTTCTATTTAGCTATTTCTAACATTTATGCCCGCTAATTTCACCTCATATATCCAACAGTTTCAGAAAGGGAATCGTCTTATTTTCGAGAAGATTTATCAAGAACTTTCGCCTAAAATGTATGGCGTTTGTTTACGGTATGCTTCAGATAAAGATGAAGCAAAGGATATTTTGCAGGACAGTTTTATCAAGATTTACCATCAACTCAAAACGTTTAGAGGGGATGGTTCTTTTGAAGGTTGGGCAAGACGAATTGTGGTAAACACCGCTTTGGAGTATTTCAGAACGGCAAATAAATATCAAAATGTGCCTTTGCATGACTTTGAAGAGGCTTTTGAGATAGAAAACGATGATGACATTCTGGGTGATTTGAGTTTTCAAGAAATGCTTTTATTGATTCAAGAGTTGCCGCCCACGTACAGAATGGTCTTTAATCTCTATGCTTTTGAAGGAATGAAACATCGAGAAATTGCTCAAGAATTAGGGATTTCGGAAGGCACTTCAAAATCAAATTTATACGATGCCCGACAGATTTTACAACGAAAGTTGAGTGGAATTTTAAGATAAAAAAATGGAAAATAATCAAACACATAAAATAGATAAAATTTTCAAGAAATCCCTTGAAAATCAATTAGTTATGCCACCTTCGGATGCGTGGATGGGCATACATACCTATACGATTGGGCAGGAAGAATCAAAGAAAAAAGTTTGGTTGAGATATGTTTCTTTGGCTTTGTTGGTTTTGTTGTTTTCGGGGTTTGGATTGTGGTATCTTGTTGATAATCAGATTATTGTGGGTATAAATAAACCAATATTACTATCGAAAGAATTATTGGTGGGGAATACAAATAACGGCATAGAGAACGCTGGCAGGGTTTTGAACCCTGCCAGCGTTAAAG
>JANPIG010000561.1:0-14865 GCA_031424875.1 Cytophagales bacterium | reverse complement strand
ATTTTACTAATAGTTGATGACGATAGAATGATTCAGAAATTACATTCTTCGCTGGTCAAGAGAAATGAATTTGCTGAAGAGTCCTTTAATTTTGAGAATGGGCAATTAGCTTTAGACTTTTTGTTAAAGTTTGATAAAAATCAAACCTTTATAATTTTATTAGATATAAATATGCCAATTATGAATGGCTGGAAGTTTTTGGATACAGTTAATCAATCCTTATTTGGATATCCTATTTTTGTGGCAATCGTGAGTTCATCTGTCGATTTAGACGATTTGGAAAAAGCAAAAAGTTATTCTCAAGTAATAGCATACATTGACAAACCGCTCAATAATAATGCCCTACAGTTGCTGAAAGCTAACATAAAAATAGCTCATTTATTTTGAGATAGCTATTTAAAAAGAAACAAATAAGCCAATCGATTAAAGCTTATAAGAATTATCGTCAATTGTTACTCAATTAAATCTTAAGATGTAAATGAAGTCTCAATAGCCTTAATTAAAATTGAAGATTTTTGGTTTAGTATTGTTTCTTAACCTAACAATTTGAAATAGTTTGTTGTAATGAAAAATTTTAAAATTCATACAGTACTTGTTATTGAAGATAATCTTGGAGATTTTATTTTGATAAATGATTATTTGGAAGAACAGATTGGCGAGCTTAATATCATTCATGCTAATAGTTTTTCGGAAGCGAATAAAATTATTGAAGGCAACAATTACAATTTTGATGTAATTCTTTTAGATTTGTCATTACCTGATAAGGATGGAGAAGAATTGATTTCAGAAATTATTTTGATATCAGCCGAAACCCCCGTGATTGTATTGACGGGCTATTCTGATATAGAATATGGTATTAAGTCATTGACCTTAGGGGTAGCAGATTATTTATTAAAAGATGACATAACACCTATTTCATTGTACAAAAGTATCCTTTATACCATTGAAAGAAAGAGAAAAGAATTAGAACTGGAGGAGTCTGAAAAAAGGTATAGCGATTTATTTCACCTGAGTCCACAACCAATGTGGGTGTATGATGCTGATTCATTACAGTTTCAAGATGTTAATGCTGCTGCAATAGAACACTATGGATATAGTAGAAACGAGTTTTTAATGATGACTGTAGGTGATATTTTGTCTAAAGTAAATCGACAAATTAATCTTAATTTAAACCAAGAATTGATAGAAATTATAGAAAACGATCAACATCAAAAAAAAAATGGTGAAATTATACAAGTCGAATTAAAACGGAATGCTATCACTTTTAAAGGAAAGAAATCTGAAATAATGGTAATAAACGATGTTACTAAAATACAGGAATATATTAGTAATATTGAAAAACAAAATTTAAAATTACAAGAAATAGCTTGGATGCAATCTCATGTTGTGAGAGCTCCATTAGCAAGAATGATGGGAATTATTGACTTAATTAATGATGATTCATTGTCAGACTCTGAACAACAAGAACTTTTAACAAATCTTTTAGATTCAGCCAATGAATTAGATAAAATTGTACGAGATATTTCCAATAAGACCCATGAAGCAAAAATATTATTCCAGTAATGGGTAGTCCCAAACAAATTGGCATAAATTTCTTTAGTATTAGACAAGCAGTAGTTTTATTCTTATGCTACCAATAATAAATCTTAAAATTTCCTATCACACGAGCACATAGCATTTTGCTTAAATTTAATTCATTATCAGTTGCTTCGAAGTAGGAATCTAAATGAAGAAAAATCATATTTCAATACGGTCACGAGTCCCTCATGAGGATTAAAGTAATATAATGCCCTGTAAGTCGCTGTTTATTAGTAACTTACAAGAAAATTTTAGGTGTCTTTCTATATTGCGCTGAGTTCACTGTGTGGGCCAAATCTAAACTATAATGTCTCTTAAACTCAATATTTACAAGAATATGTTAGATTTTGACTTGTGAAACGAGAAACAGATATTTGAGTTGAGTTTTTGAGATAATTTTAATTGTATTATAGAATGACCGTTTGACGAATTATATTTTTTAAATTTATGATAATCAATGAATTGCAAACTTACTTTAAAATTGGTCCAAATGTTGAAATCAGGCCTTTTCATCAATAAGTTCCTGTACTACCAGTAAATTATATGGCTTTTTATTTTTAATTATTCCTAATTCAAACGTATTCTATGGTGAGTGCTAATGGCATTTATCGAACCCGAAATAAGTAAATTTCGCAGATAATTTTGATGATAACCAAATTCAAATCTGTTACTACTAATACTGTTTTTCTATACGTTTCAAAACGTTAATTAAAAATGGCATAAATTATAGTTAATACTCTAACTTTATTTTCTGTGGTATGGCTATTTAGGGTTATTGGGTAATTTAACAATATTAATCCAGAAGTCCTCAATTTGAGCTATTACGTTCATAAAATCTAACACATCAATGGGCTTTGTAATATAGCAATTAGCATAATTCTTATAGGCCTTTAAAATATCCATCTCTGATGAAGAAGTAGTAAGCATAATCACAGGAATAGACTTCAACTTCTCAGTCGTTTTGATAATATGAAGGACTTCGTGTCCATTTTGCTTTGGTAAGTTAATGTCTAATAATATCAAATCTGGTAATTCTTTGGTTGAATAAGCACCAACCTGATTAAGAAAATCTATCGCTTCCTTGCCATCTTTCGCTACACTTATATTGTTCGTAATTTTTCCTTCCTTAAAGGCTTCAATAGTTAACAGAATATCTCCTTCGTTGTCTTCTACTAAAAGTATATGGATTGGCTTCATGATTTTCTTTAGTGATTATGGTTATGGGACTAATAAAACCTATTGCTTATGGTAATCATATTAAATGGAATAAAAACAATTATTTACTTATTGTAAAATAAAACTTACTTCCTTTTCCTACTTCCGATTCTACCCAAATATCTCCTCCGTGGTTTTCAATAATTTTTTTACAGATAGCAAGCCCCATGCCCGTACCAGCGTACACATCTTTGCTGTAAAGCCTTTTGAATAGTAGAAACACCGTTTCAAGATTTTTTGAATCGATACCAATGCCATTGTCTTGTACAACAAATTGCCAATGAGTATCGCTTTCTTTATAACTGATTTCCACAAAAGGTTGTTTATCAGCAGATTGATATTTAAGGGCATTGGAGATGAGATTGCGAAAAAGTAATTTTACTCCCGTTGCCGATGCAAGAATGACCGGTAATTTTTCATAGACAATGTCTGCATTTTTTTCCTCAATGACTCCTTCCAAATAAGCAGTTACTTCGCTTAGCAGTTGACTTGTGTTAACTTCGGTGTAGGTATTTGTTTCATTATTTATTCTTGCGAAAGCCAATAAGTCGTCAATTAAAGCTGTCATTCGTTTAGCCCCGTCGGATGCAAAATAAATGTATTTTTTGGCTTGTTCGTCTAATTGGGTGGCATATTTTTTTACAAGCAATTGCATAAAATTATTCACCATTCGTGCTGGCTCTTTAAGATCATGCGATGCAATATAAGCAAATGACTCCATTTGCTCCGAATAGGCTTTTAAGCGTGTTTGAGAAAGCTTCAGAACAGCGTTGGCTTTTCTAAGCTCCAAAAGCTTAATGATTTGCTTTGACAAATAATTCAATGCCTCCATTTGTTTATCGGATAATTGCCTCGGAATATGGTCAATGACACATAAGGCACCCAGTGCATGTCCGTCGGAAGTAACCAGCGGCATTCCCGCATAAAAAACAATATTGGGTTCTTCCATTACAAATGGATTATCATGGAACCTTTTATCATTGCGAGAATCAGGTACTATCATTACCGCTGATGGATTTAAAATTGAATGCGAACAAAATGAAATATCTCTATCACTTTCTTTAATTTCAGCTCCAACCGATGCCTTGATGAATTGTCTTTTGTGGTCAATTAATGAAATCATACTGATGGGTGTATTACAAATAATTGCCGCCAATTTAGTGATTTCATTATATTCTTCTTCGGGCAAGGTGTCCAATATATGATAACTTTGCAATTGTTTGAGTCGATTAGACTCATTTTCAGGCAATATTGGTTTAATCATATTGTTGATGTTTTTGGCAATGTAAAATAAAAAGTACTACCATTACCTTCTTCCGACTCCACCCAAATCTCCCCACCCAAATTTTCAACAAATTTTTTAGTAATGGCCAATCCTACGCCAGTACCTGTATATTCATCTTTGTTGTGAAGTCGTTGGAAGATCATGAATATTTTTTCAAAAAATTGAGGGTCAATTCCTATACCATTATCTTTTACCGCAAAAACCCAAAACAAGTCGTTTGATTCTACGGAAATATTGATGATTAGGGGATTCTCTTTCTTGTCTTTGCTATACTTCAAACAGTTCGAAATTAGGTTTTGGAATACATGGCTGAGGGAGCTGCGTGAACATAGAACGGTGGGTAAGTTTTCAGTAAATACCACAGCCTTTGTGTCATTAATTTGTTTTCTAAATATAGCAAGTATATCGCCTACTAATTCGTTGATATCAACTAATTCGACGTGATTATTTACCCTGCCGATTCTTGAAAACTCTAGCAAATCTAAAATAATTTGTCGCATACGTTTAGCCCCATCTACTGCAAAGTAGATGTATTGCTGTCCTTTTTCATCAATTAAGTGTCGGTATCTTTTCTCAAGCAAGGTTAAAAAACTCGTAACCATTCTCAAAGGCTCTTGGAGATCATGTGAAGCAACATAGGCAAATTGCTCAAGTTCAGCATTAGAGAGAAGCAATTGTTTAACATTTTTTTCAAGCTCAACATTGGCATCTTTAAGTTTTTCAATGGCGATTTTTCGTTCGGTAATGTCTCGACCAATACCCAATAATCCGATTACTTTACCGTCCTCATTTTTAAGGGCAATTTTGGTAGAAAGTAGCCATAGTGGATTACCCTCTTTAGTGGTAAAATACTCTTCGTAGTTGATGAGGGGTTGACCAGTTTTTAATATATCTAAATCATGCTGATAACCAATTTGGGCAAGTCGTTCGGGAAGCACTTCTATATCCGTTTTACCCAATACCTCGGCTTCTATTTGGGCTCCTAATAATTGATAATCAACTTTATTACTGATTAATTTTTTTGCATGTATATCTTTATAATAAACAGTATCAGGTAGGTTATCAATCAATGTTCTGAGTAAATTTCGCTCGGCATTTATTTTTTGCTGTTGATTCACTTGGTCAGTGATGTCTCTTTCAATAGCAATCCAGTGGGTAAACCATCCGGTTTCATCGGCTACTGGAGTTATTGAAAAGTTAACCCAAAACTCTTCTCCACTCTTTTTATAGTTAATTGTATTGGCTTCAGTCGATTTCCAATTTTGCAGGGCTATTCTCACCTTTTCTAATTCTTTTCTATCCGATTTGGGGCCTTGTAAAATACGTGGCGTTTTGCCAATAACCTCTTCTGCCGTATAGCCCGTCATTTGGCTAAAGGCTTCATTAACATAAATAATACGTGGCCCCGGTTCGTCAATCAGTTCTGCATCGGTAATGAGAATGGCATCTTTGGTATTAACGATAACCGACTCTAATAATTTTAATTGCCGTTCTCGTTCTCTTTTTTCGCTTATGTCTTGCATGGCACCCACCATACGTATGGCTTTTCCTTGCGGATCTCTTATCACAAAACCTTTATCAACGACATAGGCGTATTGACCATCAGCTTTTTTGTAACGGTATTCATCCGCCCAATTGGTTTCTTGCCCTTCAATGAATTTGTGTAATTTCGCTAATACTCTTTCGCTATCTTTGGGATGCAAATGATCAGTCCAAACACTAATATTTGATGTAAAATCATAAGCTGGATGCCCAAAAATATTCTGAAAGCCTTCCCCCAAATAGCGGGTATTACAGAGGATGTCCCAGTCCCAAATAGCGTCGGAAGTTGCTTTCGACACGAGGTTATAACGTTCATTGCTTTGTATTAAACTTTGCTGAGCCAGTATCCTTTCGGTAACATCTACTACGGTAGATATCATCAAATTTTGTGCGTAAATTGGAATGTTTTTGGCATTCACAATTCGTTTTTCACCCTTCTGGGTAGTTATGTATATTTCCTCCCATGACATTCGATTTACATCTCCACTCTGAATATCAGCAATGATGCGTTGAGATATTTCGGCTCTGTAGTTCTCGTCAGGATATACTTTTTTAAAAAAAGAAGGAATGTCCTTAAGATCATCCTCTTGCCAGCCATATATTTCACTAAATTTTTTGTTTATTAAAGTGACCGTGCCTTCATCAATTTTATTGACTGCGATACCAATGGGTAGGTTTTCCAAGGCAGTTTCAATAAATGTATTGCGTTCTTGTAGAGCGATTTGTGCATTTTTTTGTTCGGTTATGTCTTGTATAGTGCCTTCCAACAAGATTGCTTTGTCGTATTTATCTTTGATAAGTTTACCTTTTTCATGAACCCACTTAATTGAACCGTCAGCCAAGATTATACGGTGTTCAAAGTCAAGTTCTTTTTCTTCGCTCACAGCTATGGCTTTGTTACTTAAAAAAATCTCCTGGTCTTCTGGATGTATAAAGGCAAAAAACGAAGAAAAACTCACTTCGAAAGAATCTTTATCTACTCCCCAAATTTTGTAGATTTCATCTGACCAAAAAAGTTGTTCACTAATGATATTAAATTGCCAGTAGCCCAATTTGGCAATAATAGAGGCGGTTCTTAATTTAGCTTCATTGTCTTTCAGTTCTTTGATGGCTGTTTCTTTGGCTGTTATGTCATTGATTTGTACCAAGGAGGCTTTTCTGTCCCCCAAGTTTATTAAGTGTCCAGCCACTTCGACTTTTAATAATTCACCATTTTTTCTTTTGTGTCGCCAAATGTTGTGATTTATTTGACCATAAACTTCTTCATTTTGGGTTACTTCCTTAATCAATTCAATATCTTCTTCTGGACGAATATCTCGAATATTTAAGTTTAAAAACTCTTCTCGTGAATAGCCGTACATGAGCAAGGCCTCTTCATTGCAATCAATGATTTGAAGTGTCTGAAAATCCCAAATGAACATCGGTGCTGGGTTATTTTCGAAAAGGTATTTATATTTTTCATATGATTCGAGTAACTTCAACTCGACTTCTTTCTTATCACTGATGTCTTTAGCGTTACAATAAATTAGTTTGTCAACATCATCCCATCGAGCTGACCACATGATAGGTACAAGTTTGCCATCTTTATGGACATTTCGGTTTTCGAAATTGTGTATTTCCACACCGTTCATAATATCGACTATCACTGCCTTTGTTTTTTCTTGGTCTTCGGGCATTAGGATTTCGATATATGACTTCCCTATTAGCTCTTCGGGGGTATAGCCCCATATTTTGTGAGCGGACGAGCTAATGCTCTCAAATTCTCCGTTTTCATTGAAAGTACAAATAATATCAACCGATGAAGCCATGATATTTTTTAACGTATCAAGGTTTTTTTGGTTCTTTTTTTCAATTTCTTTTTTTTCTGTAATATTTTTTGAAAAAATACTGACCCCAATTACTTCTTTTGAATCATTAAATATTGGGTTAATGGATACTTCATAATACCACTGTTCATTATTGATTTCAATGGTATCCTCAAAGACGTACCTTTGACCTTGCAAGGCTCTTTGATAAATGGTAAGATAATAGTCCCTTTTAATGGGGTTATATAAATCGAACACATTTGTTCCACGAGAAGGCTTTTGTCTACCCAACACTTGCATCACCTTTTCAAATGATGAGTTGAATGTGAGTAAACAGAAGTTTAAATCGACGGAATAGATAATATCGGGCGTATTTTCGATGAGTGCAATGAGGTCGGCTTCTAATTGTCTATGTTTTCTTTCAAGCTTTGCTCGTTCAGTAATGTCAATAGCCGTTATAAAAACACCTATAATCGTTCCTGCTTCATCAACTGCAGGAGTGTATTTGATATAAAACTCTAATTGCCCATCACTGGGTGTATCAATAATAATGGAGGTTTCTTCTGTTCTGCCATTCAATACTCTTTCGTATAATAGTCTCAGTTTTTCTCTTCTTGCTGGGATTACGTAGTCTATGATACTGTCGCCAATCTTAATATCTGTTTTAAGGTAGTCTTTATAGAGCTTTTCTGTTTGCTTATTAAACGATTTGATGATAAAGTTTTTATCAACAAGTATAAATGTCTCCTCTGTATTATTTATAAGGAGGGCCATTTCTGCTTCTACTTTTTTTCGGTCAGAAATGTCATTCATAAAAGTAATCGCTTTATCTGTGCCATCTTTATCTTTATATAGTTGCGAAAATACCTCGACCAAGACTTTGCTTCCGTCTTTTTTTGAACCAATATACTCGCCTTGGAAGCTTCGCTTTTCATACCTAATTTTAACTCCTTGTTTATAATCCGAAGTTGTGGTATCAAAGATGGCAGACCTTCCAATCATCTGTTGATATTCGGCTTCCGAATAGCCAAATAATTGGCAAGCGGCTTTATTTGCCTTGATAATATTACCATCTACTCTTGAAATAAAGAAGGCATTCAAAGTGTTATCAAGCATTACCTGATAAAGTTCAATCACATCGTCTAAAAAATCATTCGTCGCCGATGGTGTATCAATTATTTTGACGGTATGAATGATATAGCTGATTTCATTTTCTTCATCAAACACAGGGATATGTTCAAATTCAAAACTTTGGCTTTCTTGTCCAATGCACGGGGTAGACAGCTTCAAGGCTTGAATAGTTGTTTGTTGGGTTTGCTTGGAGGTCATTACGTTTGATAATGACTCTTTGAAAGAATCTTGGTAATTATCTTGACTCAAGCTATAAAGCTCAAAAATACTTTTTCCTATAAGAGGCAGAACTGATGGATTAATGTTTGTGAGGTAGGCTGTGTTAACTTCAACCACTGTAAATGTTTCGTCGCTCGTCGAAAGCAAAAGGCATGGCATAGGTATCGCCTTAAAAATATTTTTTGCGTTATTTTGAGTCATTACCAATGAAGTTGTTTAAATTTTTCTAAAATATTCCCAAATAATAATAATAAACTTTGAGTTGCAAAAAAAAATAGACACTCAGATGGGAATAGTAAACAAAAGTACAATGTAAACATGGTTTTTATCACGTTCATAAGGAGTGTACCAAAAAATGTGGAGCAAGCACTAATTATTTCAACAAAGTCGGTTTAATATCGCTTATTGAACCTCATTTGGCCATAGGTTATCTAAAGTTTCACGAAAAAGAATCGGTTATATAATTTTGGGTTGTCAAACTTAAAACTACCCTATTATGTACTGACAAATGCAGATTAATTTGGTTCTTCGTCAATTGTAGTAAATGCTTTATTATTAGCCTAGTTTTGAAGAGTGAAACAATCATTATTTTGCCATCTGAACTGGATTTATGTATTTCAAATTTCATAATACTACTACAATTATTTATTTCGTGTTGTAAAGCTGCTATATCTCAAATTGTGGTCCGCTAGGTCAGACCATTAGCTTCAAAATTCGTAGTAGATATGCACGAACGATTGGAGATTTGGTTGCAAACAAAATAAAGCAAACTTATAATAAGCCATTTATTATTTTCTTGAAACCCTTGCCAATGGGAAAAACAATTTCTCCAGAAATTTCTAATGAGTGAAATTTTACCGCTTGGATATGGTGTTTATTTACAGCGTATCTATGATGAATCCGTATAAAATTATCGTCGAGTTCGACTTGAAGAATTTTATTGAGTGATTTTTTTAGAATGTATTTTTTCTTCTTAGTGTAAATATTACAATAATTACCATTCGTTTCTAAAAAAAGAATTTCATCAAGGCTAACTTTATCCGTTCGATCAGAACTACCTCTCAGAAATATGAACCTTTTATTTGTATCGGCTTCTATTTGCTTATAATACTTAACTGATAGGGCATTTTCTACCGTGGACTGAAGCGTAAATTTATGAAAAGGTTTAACCAAATATTGAAAATAACGGTACTGTTTAGATTTTTGATAAACTTCTACCTCATGTGAATGGGTAATTAGAATGATTGGAACGGTATTATTTTTTAATTTGTCTAATGATTCAATCCCCATTATCCGATTTTTATTAAACACTTCACAAATGATAACGTCAACAGTTTGTACTTCAAGAAAGTTCATTAAAGCCACAATTGAACTAAATACTCCTACTAATTTGAAGTTGTGTTCGCTTGAAGTAAACTCTGTAATCATAATTTCTATTTTAATACGATCTATTGGATCGCTTTCCAATAGCGCAATCTTAATTTGATTCATGATGGTTAGTTTGTTGTATAAAATTGGAAAGTCTCTTCTCAAGAAAATCAGTAATTAAGATTTAGCAAAACAAGATAATTGTTTTATAACTTTTACTGTCAGGAATTCTTACCTATAAAAATATTGTGTTTTTATATAATTCTTGTTAAAATTACAACAGTTGCATTCCGTTCAAAGAATCCAAATGGTATTGGAGATGCTACTTCAGAATCAATCATTTCGAGAATTTACAATGCAAAAATAAAAATTATACTTGTAAGGTTTAGTAAATTTTATGTTTTAAAATAATACTATATTGTAATTAGCGGAATTGTTTTTTTAAATAATTGCTATTTATCACCCAATTTATACCAGAAATGTACCAAACTATAATAAAAATTGTAATGCATTGCCCATTTTTGATAACCTTTACATCAGAAAAAGGACAAATCTTAAATTTGCATCAATAACTTATAAAATACCTAATGAAAAATAGGAATAAAACTATAGTTGTGAAGATCAGAGACGTGATTGATAATCTCAATTCAACAAAATCGTAATTGGGATATTAGGTTTTGTGAAGTAAAAGTTCTTTATTATATGCTGTATTAGCTCTGCTATGAATTTGCAAATTTTTTATTGTAAAACTGTTAATTTAGACGACGGGAACAGGCTGTGATTATATTTTGTTTGAATTTTCAAAATTTGTAGATTAAATACCCACAGTACTCAACTTGAAGTCTTAGAAAATTGAAGACATCCTAAAAGTTAACAAATTAATTTTATTGATTCATAAACTTTCTCACTTCAATTAGAAAAGGTTTATGGCATCTATATGGCAATATCACTATAACACCAATACTAGTTGCTTACTATGAAAGTTTCCCCCGCCAGGGATTCCTTTTTCAACATAATTTTGAAAAGGAGCTTTCATAGATCTTCATGTAGGAGGTTCAGCTATGTTATAGCTGGACCCCTAATTGAAGGTGATGACGGTTAAAACTGATTAATTTGTCTAAGAATATTCTATTTTCCTTACTTTTTTGTTATTTACCACAGATAGTTTATGTGCTTGTTAAGTGAGTGGTTGAACAATCTGTGGTTTTACTTTTTTAGGGTGTTGGCGGGCAAGCCTCAATTAGTTTAAATGACTTTGTAAGTTCAAATTTATCGTTTATTCAAAATTAAATTGACCAGAGTAGTAGGATGAACATATTGCATTTTGATATGCCTAATTTTATTGATTTACTATTCTGTGATGTAAAGTGTTACAATTACGTATATTAATAAGCGTTATTTATTTTTAGGGTAAGGGTAGTTTTTACTATTTTTTTATTACAAAATTTCTGTTAAAACACCCTTATAACGACCTTCTGGAGTGTTATATAACCTTAAATCTTTCATCAAAATTTATACTCTAAAATTTTATTATATCATTGACCTTCAATAGAATATGAGTTTAATCTAAGCCCCGAACACGACATTTCTTTGATAATTACAGCAAAATTAAATCTTTGATTATGGAAAACACATCACTGCCATCATGTGCATATACAAAAAAAATACTGAAAGCTGCTTATCTACAAAAAGATGAGTTTGTCAATAAAAACTACCAAGTTTTAGATGCCTCAATTGACGATTTTTCAAATGAAATAAATGGAATTTATTCTTTATTTTGCTCCCAAAAGGTTGTTCAATGGGAAGGAAAAATCCATACAAAATCAAGGATTTTACTTTCCTATCCTCCAGAAATATTATCAACTCATATTTATATACTATATTTCAAGGCCAGTAATTATATCAATATCAAATTCAACCTTAATATTCCTGTAAATGAAATTTTACTTAATGGTCAGTCTGGATCGGAGTTAGGGTCTTTCCTTTGGGCATCAAATGTTGGAGTAGAAGTTTTGATTCCTCCCGATACGCATGTCGATTTTCAACTAATAGTGGTTTCTAAGAAACAATTATTAGCACAAATGGCAATTACAACATTATCGCAAATGAATAAGCACATAACATTTGTCAAATCTAATGTGCCACTTTTTTTCTATTCAAAAGGAGCAATTCAATTAGACAATTTATTAACCTTGCAACCTAAGTCAACTAATTATTCTCGGAAAAGGGCCCAGATATTCGATATTGTAATTAATCATTTCTTATTAAATATGGATTACTCGAACGAAATATGTTCACTTTGGGATTTTCAAAATATGTTAACCATCGAACAGTACATTTCTCAATTGCCCATTAATATAAAGCCAAATCTCGCCCAATTAGCTAAAAAATTCAACTACCCCCAGCAAAAAATGTCTAAATTATTTAGTAAATTATTTGGCAGTACGATAGCAGAATATCACTGTGCTATACACATGGAATACGCTACTGGGCTTTTGGAAATTGAGCGACTAAATATTGGGGAAGTTAGTAATTTATTGGGTTTTAAAGACTGCAGAATGTTTACCCACCGATTTAAAAGTTATCATACTGTATCTCCGAAAGTGTACAGATGTAGATCCTAAGGTGGAAACCATTTCCAATAAAATTGTGTCAAATATTATGGTAAAGGATAAAAGATTAAGGAAACCGCACTTATATGTATAAAAAGTTGATTATTAGGTTTTCCTATTTTTAGGTAAAGTAACGGACAAGCATAAAAATTCCCATTTAATATTGCGGTGAAAGAGATAACCCGTATTACTAAATGGGAATTTTATTTTGTAATATTTATGTTTTTAATTTATTTTGCATTTATCATTAAGTAACCGAAGACTTAAACATACCCTTAGTCTAACCTTGTAAAGCTAAATAATGAGCGAGCAATAAGCAAAATAGTAAATTTAATGGACTGAATACTGAAATGGTACGCTTGATATATGCGTTTTCACGTATCAAAATCGTTTATTGTGCAGGATAGTCTAACAAAATACTCTTAAAATCCTTAACCTAAATAAGGCTTCATTTGTTTACAATGTACATTATTGTTCTTCAGTACAACTCAAAAAACTAATTCTCATCATGTCCCAAAGTCAGTTATCAAATCTTTTTTTCGATCAAAGTAAAAACCTTATTTGGATGGTTGATCCCAACTTCCAATTGGTTCATGCTAATTCGTCGTATTTAAAATTCATGAAAGAAATGACGGGGGTGGAAAAGAAACTGAATACTCCGATATTGGTGGAAGGTTTCGGTGAGGGGTACATTGAAAAATGGAAAGCGTATTATGATAGGGCATTGAACGGAGAGTATTTCGAAATAGATGAACATTTCTATCATTCAGAATCAAAGGAAGTTTATTATAGTCAAGTTACATTTGAACCGCTAAGAGCAGATAATGGTAAAATTATTGCCGTAGCTTGCCAAGCAAGAGATATTGCTCATCTTCGACAATTTGTAACTGCTCAGGACATTACGGAGCGTAAACAGGTTAAACAAGTATTAGAATTATCGGAAAAAAAATATAAAAATCTTTTCGAAGAAAATCCATTACCCATGTTCATTTGGGATTTTGAAACCCTTAAGATAATTGAATGTAATAAAGAAGCGCTACTCAAATATGGCTATACGAGAGAGGAGTTTTTACAACTAAGCATTCGAGACATTCGTCCCCCAGAAGATATCGCTCTAATTGACAAAGTCACAACCAACGAAACTGTTTATGGGCAAATACATAAAGGTATTTGGCGGCATTTAAAAAAGAACGGTGAGATAATGCAAATGGATATTACTGGCCACTTGATAGATTATAACGGAAGAAGAGTATCGCTTTTGTTACTAAACGATGTTACCGAAAAAAAGAAGCTCGAGGTTTTACTACACGAGTCGAATAGACTTGCGGTTATTGGTAGTTGGGAAATAAATGTTACTAAAGGAACTGTTTACTGGTCGGATATTACTAAACAGATAAGGGAAGTTGACCCAGATTTTGTTCCAAATTTATCAGATGGCATTAGTTTTTTTGAAGAAGGTAAAAGTAGAGAAACTATTTCAAATCGGGTTAAGGAATGTATTGAAAATGGAACATCATGGGATGAAGAACTGCATATCATAACCCACAAAGGAAATCCGAAATGGATACGAACGATTGGGAAAGCGGAAATGGTAAATGGAAAGTGCGTCAGGGTATATGGGAGTTTTCAGGATATTGATGATAGAAAAAAATCAGCCATTAAACTGGCAGAAAGTGAAAACCGATTTCGTACCATTTTAGAAGTCGAGCCAGCATGCATAAAGTTGCTAAATGCCGATGGCGAATTATTGATGATGAACCCCGCTGGACTGGCAATGATTGAAGCCGAAAATGAAGAACAAGTATTAGGGAAATCTATGATAGAAATTATTTTGCCCGAACATCGATCTGTATTTACAAAACTTACAAAAAGTGTTTTCAAAGGTGAATCTGGGAAACTTATCTTCGAGATACAGGGATTGAGAGGAACCAGACGTTGGCTCGAAACGCACGCTGTTCCAATGAAAAATGAACAAGGTGATATAATTTCATTATTGGGAGTAACTATTGATATAACCGAACACAAAAAAGCGGAAGAGAGCATCCTTCAAGCTAACGAACGTTTTGAAAAGGTAACTGAAGCCACTAACGATGTTATTTGGGATTGGGAC
>JANPIG010000560.1:0-5671 GCA_031424875.1 Cytophagales bacterium | reverse complement strand
ATTTGCAAGTAGTTTCCAATACCACAACCCCTCTGCCAACCTCACGCTGGGCAACGAGTAATACCTACATAAAACCACAAGTGAGTGAATTATTTTCGCTTGGATTTTTTAGAAATTCAAAAAGTAGTATCTACGAATTCTCAATTGAGGGCTATCATCGCACCACCGACAATGTGATAGATTTTAAACCTGGGGCAGATTTCTTGTTCCAGCCATATCTCGAAACCCAAACTTTACAAGGCAAAGGCAGAGCGTACGGGCTTGAATTACAGATGAGTAAGAAGAAAGGTAACCTCACGGGGTGGATGAATTATACGTATTCGAGGGCTTTGAACCAGATAAAAGTTGGAGACAGATTTGAGGAACAAATCAATGGTGGGGCTTGGTATGCTACTAATTATGACCGTCCACATAGTTTTAATACCACCATTAGTATTTCCCAAGGAGGACATCACGAATTTGGATTTACGTTTGTTTATAATACGGGTCGCCCCTACACAGTTCCGAATGGTTTTGTGGAATATAACGGAGCAAAATATCCTTTTTATGCCGATAGAAATAATGATAGAATCAAGGATTATCACCGCTTAGATTTTGCTTGGACAATCAGAAATGCCAGTATGCAAAAGAAGCGTTGGGAAGGTTCTTGGACATTTGCCATCTATAATATTTACGGAAGAAGCAATGCCTATTCGGTATATCTCAGAACAGAAAATGGCATAAAAGCCTATCAACTAACCATTTTTGGCTCACCAATCCCTTCGCTGACTTACAATTTTAAGTTTATGTAGAAAATTTTTGTAAACATAATAGTAGGTATCTAATTTTTAAAATTTCATGACTATTAGCAATATTAATTTATGATTTTTTTTAAAAGATTGAGTGATAAAAATGATTTATATAACTCATAAATTTTGTATATTTGAGCGATAAAAGTAAATTATATCGCTCATGAAATGGACTTGGCAAGATAAAAATTTTCCTAATTTTGAATATGACCCTTCTCTTTTCATAGAATTTGAGAACGAGTTTTATCGGAATACGGGTATAATTATTGGTGTATTGAGTTATTTGGATGATACTGATTTGGAACATCTGAAAATTGAAATCCTTACGCAGGAAGCTATTTCAACGTCAATCATCGAGGGTGAAATATTAAAAAGAGAATCCGTACAGAGTTCAATCAGAAAACATTTGGGATTGAAAACTGATAATCGAAAAGTACAGCCAAATGAGGCTGGTATTTCAGAAATGATGGTAGATTTGTACTTGCATTTTGATGAAATTTTAACACACAAAACGCTTTTTCAGTGGCACGAAATGCTTATGAATGGCAGAAGAGACATTGATGTTATTGGAAATTATCGACAGCATCTTGAACCAATGCAAATAGTTTCGGGAAATTTATCTGCTCCCAAAGTATTTTACGAAGCTCCTCCTTCAGAGCAAGTTTTCGAGGCAATGGATGAGCTAATTAAATGGTATAATGCTCACGTTGCTTCTCAAAATAGTATTTCAACTTTGATTTTAGCAGGAATTATTCACTTGAATTTTGAAATAATTCATCCTTTTGAAGATGGAAATGGAAGAATTGGAAGAGCATTGGTTGAAAAAGTAATTTCTCAAAAAATAAAAGCCCCTGCACTCAATTCTTTCGCTAAAATTATAGAATCTCGTAAAAAACAGTATTACGATGCTTTGCAGTCGTGTAATTTTACTTTGAATATTAACCAATGGTTGATTTTTTTCTCAAAAGCATTGCTTGACTCTCAACAATATACCATCAAATTGGTCAATTTTTTAGTAGCAAAAAGTAAGTTCTTTATTAAGTTTAATCAAAAATTTAACGAGCGTCAGACCAAAGTTTTATTGAGAGTTTTTGATGAAGGCATCGAAGGCTTCAAGGGCGGATTGAGTGCCAGTAACTATCAAGCCATTAGTCGTACTTCTCCTGCCACTGCCACAAGAGATTTACAAGAACTTGTAAATCTCAAAGCTATTACAAAAACAGGCGAATTAAAGCATACAAGATACTTCTTGAATTTGGAATAAGGTTTCAATGCAACTCAAACATTGCCTCAATTTCCACAGGAATATTATCGGGAAGCGTTCCCATACCCACGGCACTTCGCACGCCAATGCCATTTTCATTTCCCCACACTTGGGCAAAAAGTTCACTGCAACCGTTGATTACGTAAGGATGTTTTTCAAAATCGGAGGTACAATTCACCATACCTAAAACCTTGATAACTCGCTTTACTCTATCCAAACTACCCAAATGTGTTTTGATGGTTGAAAGCATGGAAAGCCCCACCTGACGAGCCGCCAATTTGCCTGCTTCAATGTCCATATCCTCCCCTATTCGCCCGATAATCAAGCTTTTATCATTATTGACAGGGCCGTGTCCCGATAAATACAAATACTTTCCATCAATCAAATATGGCTTATATACTCCCAAAGGCGTGGGTGCAGGAGGTAATGAAAGTCCAAGCGTTTTGAAAGCCGCTTCGGGTGAAATTTGTTCAGTCATGATTTTATATTTTGTTTTTTGAAAGATAGTACGCTGATAACGCAGATTTTTGCAGATTTTAAAAATTGTTAAAAACAAGATTTCAAATACCAAATTTTGATTTTCAATGACTAGTTTTTCGAGAAATTTTAAAAAAATCTGCGAAAATCTGCGTTGCAGAAGGCATCTGCGTTATCAGCACGGTCCGTCGTTGCGGTGCCATTATTAGTATGTTATTCTACGTAATCTAAGTCTTTTGAAAAACTTTCTTCTAATTGTGACGTTGCCCAAAAAGCTGCTCCGTAGCAAATTACACCTACAATTAAGGCAGATTGAAGCAAACCAAACGAAGGAATCAAGGCTTTGAAACCAATGGTTATCGGGATTAATGCTCCTCTTACAAAATTAGGAACGGTGGTCGTTACGGTGGCTCTAATATTTGTGCCAAATTGTTCCGAAGACATCGTTACAAAAACTGCCCAATATCCACCAAAAAAGCCCAGAATAAAACAAAGAATATAGAAATTATCGGCAGAAATTCCATTGGCATTGAGATAAATTAGTGTAAATATTAGCGCAAAAACGATAAAAATATAAACCGTTTTCTTTCTGCTTTTTAATAATTGACTCAAAACGCCACTCAAAAAATCACCCAAAGATAGTCCTGCGTAACAAAACATAATGGTTTTCCCACCCATGATTTCTCCTTTAATATTGAGGACTTTACTCATTTCGGGACCTGCTAAAATTAAGATTCCAACCACATACCAAACGGGCAAACCCATCAAAATACAATAAAAATATTTCGTAAAACGCTCTCTGTTGGTGAATAGACTTAGAAAATCGCCTTTCTGGACGTTTTCATGAACATTCTGAAACATGACTGATTCAAATGTTCCAAAACGGAGAATCAACAGGAATAAACCCATGCCACCACCTATGAAATAGCAAGTCCGCCACCATTCGGGGTCTTGGCTTGCTCCACCCACTGCCGCTGCCGTTACCGCACCCAATGCACCTGTACCCGCAATGAGCAAAGCCCCGATTCCCCGTTTGTCTTTGGGCAGGGTTTCGTTCACGAGCGTGATACCTGCTCCCAACTCACCCGCAAGCCCAATACCCGCAATGAAACGGAGGATTCCGTATTGGGTAAGGGCATCCATAAAGGCAGTATTTTGAACCAATCCGTTGAGGGCATTGGCAGATGAATATAGTAAAATAGAGCCAAAAAGGACAGATTTTCGCCCTTTTTTATCGCCCCAAATGCCCCAAAGAATTCCTCCAATCAACATTCCAGCCATTTGAATATTGAATAGTGAAAGCCCTTTTGAAAGCTGTTGAGCTTTATCAAAACCCAAACTGGCAAGGCTCGGATTGCGGACTACACCAAAGAGAATGAGGTCATAAACATCAACAAAATAGCCTAAAGCGGCTACGGCAATCAAGATTTTTGCGTTTTTTGAAATGGTGGTGGTTTCGGGCATTTTAAAGGTAATGGTCAAGGGTGAAAAGGTATTGATTTCTTGCTTAATGTATATAATGACATTTATTTACATTAAAATTTTTAACTTATTGATAATCAGATAATTATAAAAAAATTATTAAAATCATTTTTTTTTTTGAAGAATTTAACGTGTAAAAGTAGATTTTTATGATTAGTTTTAATAGCATTTTATCAATAAAATTGTATCAAAACCTAAAATTATGAAAAGTTCAGAAAACACGGAAGACTATAATTTTGATAAAATTCTATCTAATTTAACCCTTCAAGAAAATAATATTTTACACCTTGCAAAAGACGGCATTGGAAATAAAATAATAGCCAAAAAATGTAATATTTCTGTGAGAACTGTAAAACAGCATAGGAGAAATATTATGCAAAAAAGTGAACTAAAAGGAAAACCTGAAATGACAAAATTCTTAGTTGCGTTTTCAAATTGGTTGGTATTAGTACGAAAATAGCACCAAAATACTACTTTGGTACTATTGTAATTTGTTTTTGTTTTTGAAAACTTTGTTAAAGTTAAATCTACATAATTTTTGAGATTTAACTACTCATATATATTTCACAAAAACTTAAACAAAATTATGAAAAAAGTATTCAAATTTGTGCTATCAATTATCATAACCTCTTTCATAGGTTGTAATAAAATTGATGAAAACTTCAATCCACAAAATACAACTATTGATAGTCTAACGCCTGAACTTGCAAAGCAGTGGTTCTTAAAAAATGTTGTAAATAATAGTTCTAATAGGCAAAGTACTAATGATAAAAATCTCTTGGCTCATTGGAAAGTTTCTGAAAAGAAAAAAGATTTAAAGGGAAATTCATTTGTAAGTATTCCTGTATTTGAAACTTCATCTGATAAGATTACAGAAGAGCATTTAGACAAGAATTCTTTTAAGTTATATATGTTTAGGGAAGTACCTTTTGCAGTAACTAATCTTGTAATTTATACTGATGAAAAAGGGAAGATACAATACGAACTAATTAAATATATTCCTGATAGAAAAGTACGAATGCAAGATAATGTAAAATTTACTGGACATACAATTGTAACAGACTGGAATGGTAAATTTATTAAAGGTTACAAAATAAAAAATGGACAGGTAATTGATAATATTTACGAACAAAAGTCTCAAAAGAATGGTAAGGTTTTAGCGTGTGAATACATAGATACTTCTTGGACAGAAATAGGTGCGAATAGCGAAGGCGGATACATAATTGTTCATCAATCAGGCTATTTCAGTGGTTGTGGTGGGCAAGACCCAAATTCTCTTGCAAGTAGTGGACTTTATGGGTTTTTCCCTTCAATTCCTTCAAATACTGGAAGTAGTTCAAATGGTAGTGGGACTTCTTCAATTACATTAACAGATGATCAAATTGTTGATGCAGTTCAAGCAGAATTACCAGAAGGGGGATGTTTACAAGAAAGGCTATACTATTACGCTAATCTTGGCGATGGAATTGCTCAAAGAGATATGATTGACTAAGGTGAATGCTTATTCACAAGTATATTTTTGCTTTGGAGGGCTTGATAATGATTCTCAAAATGCTTTCAAGCATATATTTTGGAACGCTTTGATGGCTCAAAAGTGGAATTATGCAAAAGCAAGAGCATTATCTGACAGGCATGAAGATTGTCCTAGACAAAGTCAATC
>JANPIG010000559.1:0-3278 GCA_031424875.1 Cytophagales bacterium | reverse complement strand
CATTTAAACCATATTTTTCCATCAATTGGGCGGGTGTTCCAGATTCTCCGAAAGAATCTTCAACACCAACAAATTCCATGGGAGCCAAGTGATTTTTGATTAATAATTGAGCAATTGAATCGCCTAAACCACCCGCAATCTGATGTTCCTCTGCCGACACTACACAACCAGTTTTACGCACTGATGCTAAGACAGCCTCATCGTCCAAAGGTTTAATGGTATGAATATTAATAATTTCAGCATCAATTCCTTTTTCTGCTAAAATCTCTCCTGCAAGAATTGCTTCCCACACTAAATGCCCTGTGGCAAAGATACTTACGTCTTTTCCTTCGTTGACAGTCCATGCTTTTCCAATGATAAATTCTTGGTCGGGAGCCGTAAAAATAGGTACAACTGGACGACCAAAACGTAAATAAACAGGTCCTTCATGAGCCGCCACTGCAATGGTTGCTGCCTTGGTTTGGTTATAATCGCAAGGGTTGATAACGGTCATGCCTGGAAGCATTTTCATCATTCCCAAATCTTCCAAAATCTGGTGAGTAGCACCATCTTCTCCCAATGTCAAGCCTGCATGAGAACAAGCAATTTTAACATTTTTGTTTGAATACGCTACTGATTGACGTATTTGGTCATAAACACGACCCGTTCCAAAATTTGCAAAAGTGGTAGCAAAAGGGATTTTTCCACCAATTGTCAAACCAGCTGCAATACAAATCATGTTTGCTTCGGCGATACCAGTCTGGAAAAATCTGTCTGGATTTTCTTTAATAAAATTATCTAACTTCAAAGAGCCAATCAAGTCAGCACAAAGCGCTACGACATCGGGGTTAGTTTTCCCCAAAACCTCCATCCCAGCACCAAAGCCCGAACGAGTATCTTTTTTTTCTGTAAATGTATATTTTTTCATTACGAATTTCGAATAAATTAAACTCATTAAGTCAAGAGTTTAAAAGAATAATAATTTGGAATGCGAAAAGGAAAATGATTAATAATCTCCCAAAGTCTCAGGTAATTGTGCCAAAGCAGCTGCTAATTGCTCATCATTTGGGGCAACGCCATGCCATTTATGTGAACCCATCATGAAATCTACGCCTGAACCCATGTCAGTTGTCATCAAAATCATAGTGGGTTGTCCATTGCCTGCAAATTCACGTGCTTCTGCCAAAACTTTTATCACATCATTCATATCATTGCCGTTCATTCTCATAATATTCCATCCGAAAGCATGATACTTAGCCGCTAAATCACGATTGTTCATTACTTTATCCGTTGGTCCATCAATCTGCTGACCGTTGAAATCAATAATTGCAACCAAATTATCAACTTTATGGTGTGGGGCATACATAGCAGCTTCCCAAACTTGACCTTCGTTTTGTTCTCCATCACCCATTAATACGAACACCATTGATTTATCGCCGTTCAATTTCTTAGCTTGGGCTGCTCCAATGGCTACCGACATACCTTGTCCTAATGAACCCGATGCAATACGTACACCAGGAAGATGTTCGTGAGTAGTTGGGTGTCCTTGCAAACGTGAACCCAATTTACGAAAAGTTGATAATTCGGAAGCAGGGAAATAGCCAGAACGAGCCAAAACTGAGTAAAATACGGGGGAAATGTGTCCGTTTGAAAGGAAAAAGAGGTCTTCATCTTTTCCATTCATATCAAATGGCTTTGTTCCATCAGCATTAGATTTGAGGTTCATTTGGTCAAAATATAGACCAACTAATAAATCGGTACAGCCTAATGACCCACCAGGGTGTCCAGACTGACAAGCGTGTACTTGTCGAAGAATGTCACGTCTCACTTGCGACGCAACGCTTTGTAATTCAGCGATTTGCATTATTTATATTTAATTTTGAGAATCTTTTTTAACGTTTATCTAAAATCTGCTCAGTATGATTCTTAGTATCCACTTTACTAATTATATCAGTGATAATTCCTTGCTCATCAATAATAAAAGTGGTTCTGGCAGTCCCCATGTAAGTTTTACCATACATTGATTTTTCAACCCAAACTCCGTAAGATTCAACCATTTGGTGGTCTTCATCTGAAAGAAGAGTAAATTTTAAATCGTACTTTTTGATAAACTTTTGATGTGCCTTTTCACCATCAACACTTATCCCAATGATTTCAAAACCTTTGGCTCTCATTGAAGGTAAATTTTCATTCAAATTACACGCCTGAGCCGTACAACCTGGGGTGTCATCTTTTGGATAAAAATATAAAACTATCTTTTTACCTGCAAAATCAGACAGTTTAACGATGTTTCCGTTTTGGTCTTTTTGCTCGAATTGAGGAGCTTTGTCGCCTATTTTTAGGTTCATGGGCTTGATGATTGAATTTTTGTTTTAAAATTTTTATGGGCTTTTGAGCGACCGAAACACTATCAATTATTGTTTCAAAAGCACTCTTATTACCTTGGTTATCTTCCAGTTCTACTCTTAATTTCCCAACAAATTTTTGAGTTGAATCACTTTTCACCGACCACAATAGCGAACGTTTGTAATCATAATCTGTCAAAACAAATTCATTATTAATAAAGGCTTTAAAACTTTTTATTCCCGATATTTTATCTCCAATTCTGATAGCAAAATTATCAGGTTTTTTTCGAATAATACTTGCGGAAGGTGGGATAGTATCAATCATAACTTCAAAATTTCCTAAACGTGGAGCTTTAAAACTTGCTTTATTATTATTCCAAATCGTTTTCTGAAATGACTTATCATTCTTGAAAATATAATAAACCGAAGTTTTATCGGGCAAACTTACTTGAAAGTCAGGTTCATAACTTACTGTAAATCCAGTTCTTAGCGGAATTGTATTTTTACCAATTTGTAATACTTTCCCTTCATTATTAGTTTGCAAATAAAGGGTATCGTATAAAGAATTTGTTTCAAAAATTACTGACAATCTATCTGCACTCCAAGAGTTTTGTTGATTAGGGATAAATGTTTTTCGTAAAAACAAAGCGGTTGTTAATCCATCAATTGTTACTGAATCAGGTAAATCTTTTTTCAAATCCCACAAATAAACAGCTTCATTGTTTTTTACATAACTAATAGCTAATTCTGTCTTGGAATTTCTGAATTTTAAATTTGCTAATGAATTGATAGTCTTTAAGTTACGTGCCCTTATGATTAAAGTATTATCTTCAATATCGCTATTAATTACAACGGGTGATACATTCGGATTAACCGTTGTGGAAGGCGTGTTTTTCTCGCCCTTTATAGTAAAATTCAATACACTTCCATTGTCATAAGCATCCCAAATTTTGA
>JANPIG010000558.1:0-1727 GCA_031424875.1 Cytophagales bacterium | reverse complement strand
ACATAAAAACTTGAAAACAATAATTTTAGCTGATGAAAGAAATATAGATAATTCTCAAAAAGGGTATGATAATATAAAGGAAAAAGTTATTGGACGAGTATTGAATTTTGAATTAAATATTGAAGAAACTGTACCTCAATTATTTAAAAAGTATGAAAAAGACAAAGTTAATTTCTATGCTTTTTTGATAAAACAAAGACAGACTCTAATAGACTTATTGACTGAATATAAACAGAACAACCTTAGAATTATCGCTTTTTACTTAGATATTCTAGAAAACATATTTCCTTGTTTTGAAGATGTTGACGAAAAATATATCCAAGAGTTAATTTTATTTTCAGCATTAGTAACTTTTGAGTTCAAAAAGGGGAATTTAATTTCATCAGAATATAATGATTTTAAAGATTTAGATAACATTGATGAATTTATGTTTATTTATGACTTATCGAAAATGAATCAATCTTCAAAAGGTAAAGATTCTAT
This sequence comes from Cytophagales bacterium, assembly GCA_031424875.1. Lineage (GTDB taxonomy): Bacteria > Bacteroidota > Bacteroidia > Cytophagales > Spirosomataceae > Arcicella. The sequence goes on along the minus strand of JANPIG010000558.1, from coordinate 1,244 downwards.
TGAGATTGAATTATCTTATTCGCAAAAATTCTATAAAATGTACTTAGAGGGTAAAAATAAAAATTTTTATTTTTACCCTTCCGTTTTTTCATACATCCTTTCAGGTTATATTAATTTATCTGAATTAGAAAAAGACGTTAAAAATAGATACCCAGAAGTTATATCGCAAGAAGTTCAAGATTTTAGAAAATTATTAACTGCGGAGTTTCGAAGCCTTACTGATGATGAATTTGAAAATTTAGCAAAAAGTGTTTTACAATTTACTAAGAAAGGGAAATATACAATCTATCAGTATTCACAAATCGCAGATTTCTTTTATCATTTTTCTGAAAATAAACTCATTTCTGATACAGACGAAGAAATAGAAGCAATATTAATTCGTGGACTTAGTATTGCTAAAAGCAAGAAAGAAATAGATGACAGAGCAATTGAAAATATTTTACACTTTAAAAGTGAAAAGGAAAAAATATATAAAATCCAAATGACAATTAAGGAAATTTATGATGAATTAAAGAGAGATCAAAATGTCGAAAATAGTAAGGAATTAATTGATAGCCTCTTAGAAAATGATATAACCTCTTTGAGAACAGTGTTTAAAAAATATCAATTTTCTAAGGATCTTTTTCAACATATTGATAATAAACTACTTTTTGAAACAATTGTTAAATCAAGCAATGGGCAAATTACAGAATTCACCTTATTGTTAGGGAGTAGGTATAATTCAAGCAACATTGGCGATTTTTTAAATGAAGATCTCGAATGCCTTAAAACTCTAAAAATTAACTTAAAAGAGTATTTAGGCATAAATAATATTATTTTGAAATTAAAAGGTTTTGTGTTGAATGGTCTAATTGTTAAACTGGATAACGTATGTCATCGTTTAGAGGGGACAAAATAAAAACTTTCATCCATATATCTTGCGAGTGACGATTATTCTCAGGCTTCAAGCCTATTTCAATTCCTAACTTAGGCAATATGCACAACGATAGTCGTTACTCGCAGGATGCGAGCAACTGATTGAAATACTCAGCTAAAATCAATGTTTTTTGTCGATTTTAGCTGAGTATTTCAAAATAACAATACTTCTATTATTCCACTCGCTTCCACTTAACTCCCGAAGCTTTTTCTAAGCTATCCATTTTTCTATCTAATTCTTTATTCATTTTCTTCAGCATGGCTTTCATATCACTATTGTCAAAACCGCTTGATGAAGATGTTAGTTTTTGATAAATTGGATATTCTTG
>JANPIG010000557.1:0-2770 GCA_031424875.1 Cytophagales bacterium | reverse complement strand
CTCAGCTGATTTTCCTGTTTTTGTTGGTCCATTTATCAAAAACTCCTTGGGGCAACGAGCTTTATCTTTTGCAGGCGTGAAAATTCAAGAACCAATTCAAAGTATCAATAATTTAGCAGCAAAAAGCACTACTTCTGACATAAAATTGACGTGGAATAAACCTAATATTTCGCAAAATGCTCAAATAATCTTGGAACGAAAAGCTGATAAAGAGTCTGATTTTAAAAGAATAAAGTTGCTGAAAAATGATGTTGCTGAATATCAAGATTTGAATTTGCAAAGTAGTTCAAGTTTTTCTTATCGTTTAAAAATACTGGCTGATTCTTCTGAATCTGACTATGCCCAAATTACAGCAAGTACTTTGGTGGCTTTGGGCAGACCGAGTGTAAAAACCACTATTTTATACAACAATAAGGTACAATTAGATTGGACAATTCCAGCGGGTACTGAAAAATTTCAAGTTTTGTGGAAACAAGCCTCAACCAGTCAATATTCGGTTTTTTCAGTTTCAAATTCTAGTAATAATCTAATTTTTGATGGATTGAAAGCGGGTGATAAATATATTTTTAGAATTGATGCATTTCGGAATTCAACCAATGAAATCTCTACTGATTCTGTGAGTGTTACGATGCCTTCATTGCTTACAAGACCTGAATTATCAAGTACAGTCTTATTCTATAATTCTCTAAAAATCAACTGGAAAACTATCACAGGGGCCACTTCATATATTTTAGAAAGGAAGACAGGTGTTGAAGAATTTAAGCAAATTGCTACGCTTGATGGAAAAATATTAGAATGGTTAGAGAAAGATTTAAAGGAAAATACTACTTATACTTACCGGCTGAAAGCATTTGGTGACAAAACGGAATCTTTAGAAAGTACCATTTCTGCCAATACTTCTGCAGTACTGGCAACTCCCGAAATTACTGCTGATCAAATAACGCATGAAAGTGTTAGATTGAAATGGAAAGCAATTTCTAATGCTACAAAATACATATTGGAACGTCAGGCGGAGGGAGAAACTAATTTTACCAAAGTTTTAGAAACGAATACTCTCCTTGAAAATATTGAAATAAGATTAAAAAGTAATCAGAAATACACCTACCGTATGAAAGCATTTAGCGATATTTCAGAATCTGCTTTCGGTACGGTTGAAGTAAAAACATTGACAATTTTAGCTAATCAAAATGAGGAAAGTGAAGCTTTTAAAATTTACCCCAATCCAACTAAAGAGGAGATAAATATCTCATTTTCAGAACTTTTCACGGGAAATATTATGCTTGTGGATTTATTGGGGAGAAGTTATTTGGAAGTAAAACTCATAAAACAAAAATCTGCTGTGATGGATGTTTCAGATTTGCAGAAGGGTGTTTACTTTATGGTGGTTAAAGGGAATGAAGGGGTTTATAGTCGGAAGGTTGTAATACTTTAATATTGATTTACGGAAGCCTTCGGTAAAAACCGAAGGCTTCCGTTTGGAACTATGAATAAGGCTGTCAAATCGTTGAACCGCCGTGTTACAATATCCAATCAATTCCCTTTTTCAAAAGCCCCAAAGTCTTTTCTTCTTCTGAATTTGGCTCTGCTTTGTAGTCATACACCCAATTAGCCACGGGGGGCATAGACATCAAAATTGACTCCGTTCTGCCATTAGTTTCTAAGCCAAATTTTGTTCCTCGGTCATGTACTAAATTAAATTCTACGTAACGTCCACGGCGTAATAATTGAAAGGTTTTTTCTTTTTCAGTAAAAGGTAAATCCTTATTTTTCTTCATAAAATGCGTATAAATTGGAGCGAAAGATTCACCAATTTCTTTCACGAAGGCAAATAATTGTTCTTTATTTCGGGTTTCGTCAACTTTCTGATAATCAAAAAATATCCCACCAATTCCACGAGTTTCGTTACGGTGAGTATTAAAAAAATAATCATCCGCCCAAGCTTTAAATTTGGGGTAGTATGCCTTATCGTGCATATCACAGGCATTTTTAAGGTATTGATGAAACCATTTAGCGTCTTCTTCAACTACATAATGAGGCGTTAAATCTATACCTCCACCAAACCAAAATGCTCCATTTGACATCTCAAAATATCGTACATTCATATGGATAATTGGTACGCATGGGCTTTCGGGATGTATCACAATAGATACGCCCGTTGCGAAGAAGTCAACCTTCTCTGTCAAGCCCATGGAAGCCAACATTTTTTCATGCAAATCTCCCCATACCGCCGAGAACATTACGCCGCCTTTTTCAATGACTTTACCGTTTTGAATCACCCGACTTCTGCCACCACCGCCACCTTCACGTTCCCAATTGTCCTCGTGAAATTTGGCTTTACCATCTGCTTTTTCTAAGGTATGACAAATTTGGTCTTGCAAATCTTGGAAATATGTAGCTATTTGTTCTTTGGTCATAATAATTACTGTTTTTTCGATGTATCTGGTTTTGTTTCCGTTGGGGCAGGATTTACAGGTGCAGATATAGAATCTGAACTTACAAAAGTGCTATCATAATAAAGTGTATCGTTTCGGGGAACGTAAGCAGTAGTGCAATTAAATTCCTTTACTACTCTCTTGGGGTCAAGTTTCTCAAAGGGAATCGGGTAGTAAGCTTCCAGCGATGGATCATTCACAATTTTAGTCATATATCTTCCAAAAAGAGGTAGTGCGGTTTTTGAGCCTTCTCCATACGCTCCACTTCGGAAGTGGATGGAACGGTCGTCCCCTCCTACCCAAGTGCCTGTAACTAAGTTGCTGGTCAGTCCCATATA
>JANPIG010000556.1:0-12310 GCA_031424875.1 Cytophagales bacterium | reverse complement strand
CCTGAGCAATACGAAATTTACTTGAAGAAAAAACAAGATTTTTAGGTATGGAAATAGTGATTGAAACCGAGCGATTGATTTTACGAAAATTTACGGTTGACGATGCTCCTTTTATGTTCGCATTGCTCAATACTCCTTCTTGGCTCCGTTTTATTGGAGATAGAAACGTTCATAATGTTGAAGAAGCTAAACAATTTTTGCTTAATGGGTACTTAAAAAGCTACGAAACGCATGGCTTTGGATTTTATATAACGGTAGAAAAATCTACTCAAAATCCAATTGGAATGTGTGGATTAGTGAAAAGGAACACCTTAGAAGACGTTGATATTGGCTTTGCTTTCATGCCTGATTTTGTGGGCAAAGGCTACGGTTATGAAGCAGCCTCTGCCACTTTAAATTATGCTGAAAATATATTAAAATTAGCAAAAGTAATTGCCATCGTGGATCCAGAAAATGTGGTATCTATTGCCTTAATCAAGAAAATTGGATTGCATTTTGAAAAAATGGTCAGACTTTCCGCCAACGACATAGAATTAATGTTGTTTACGAATTAAAGATATTAGTTCACGGAAGCCTTCGGTTTCCACCGTAAATTCGTACAAATAGTAGCTAAACCCTAATCTTTTAATCAAAACAAAACCTAAAACTATGTTACAATCAGCCGCAGAAAATGCTTTCAAGGACTTATTTGAACATTTTGCTCAGTCGGGCGTGGTGCGTTGGATTGGAATTCGTCCGAAAACTCGCCAACCGATGGAGATTTTGGAAAATACTTTTGCCAACATTGGCGGACTCACAGGCGACCGTGCTTATAAACCAAATTCAACGGGCAAACGCCAAGTAACCATTATTCAAGAGGAGCATTTAAAGGCAGTGGCTTCATTTTTAGGAAAAGAAAACATTGACCCTGCTCTGATTAGAAGAAATATTGTAGTAAAAGGTATCAATCTGAATGCTTTGAAAGGAAAACAATTCAAAATTGGCAACGCAATTCTGGAAATGACTGGCTTTTGTTTTCCATGTAGTAGAATGGAAGAAAATTTGGGAGAGGGTGGTTATAACGCTATGCGTGGACATGGTGGAATCACTTGTAGAGTGATTCAAGAAGGTAAGATTAGTTTGGGAGATTCGTTGAGTGTAATAACAAAAATATGATTGAAAAATTTAAAAATATAATTACTGAAAACTTAGGTGAAGCATTGATTTTGGATGCTGACCATCAATGCCTGACCGTGCCAGCGGAACGAATTGCAGAGGTGTGTATGCTCATGCACACCCACGAAGAATGTTATTTTGATATGCTTTCGTGCCTCACGGGATTGGATAATGGCGTAGAGAAAGCCGCAATGGACATTGGCACGATGGAAGTTATTTATAATCTATATTCTATTCCTTTTGAACAGGCTTTGATGTTGAAAGTTATAGTATCAAGAAATAAAGATAATGAAGCACTTCCCCAAGTGCCAACCGTCAGCCATATCTGGAAAACTGCCGATTGGCACGAGCGTGAAACCTTTGATTTGATGGGAATTATGTTCACCAACCACCCCGATTTACGAAGAATTCTTTTGCCCGAAGATTGGGTTGGGCATCCACTTCGCAAAGACTACGAAGCTCAAGAATATTATCATGGTATTCAGGTGAAGTATTGATTTAGCAATTAGCTTTTGGCAGTTGGCTATTAGCTAAGAGCCGAAAGCCAATTGCCAAAAGCTGATTGCTAATCTGCTTGAATAAATCCTTTATCTTTCAAAATTCTTTCCATCAACTTCTTATCATTATCGCCATTAAAAACAGTAAAGGGCAAATGAATGAATTGATATGAACCCATATCTAACACATACCCATCTTTCTCTTTACGAGCTGATTTAATCATATCCCATTTGATAACTCCCCCTTCAGTATCGTTCAGTTTCATCAAAATCTGGCGACTATCTATTTCGTAGCGATATTTTTGAAATAATTGCTTATATTGTTCCAACTGCGTTACACCTGTAAACTGAATGGCCCAAAATGCGATATAAAGAATTACCGACAATACCGCAATTACATAAATCCAATAGTTAGGATATACTTTACTGATATTAAGGCCTGCATTAATCAAAATGAGGGCTAAAGGAGCAAAACCCCAATACCACTTAGTTCTGATAACTTGCATAATGTTTAGGGTAATAAATTTATTTTTTTCCAAAGCAAATTTCTTGGTTTTTATCGCCAATGGGTTGCTGGGCATGGGTTGTTGTACTCTGCGTTGTTGTCCTTGTGAAAATCCTTTTGCCATTTTTTGTAATGATAGTTTTAATAATGAGCTATAAGCTTTGAGCCATAAGCTTTAAGATTTTACGTTTGATTTTCAAATCGTTTTAAATTGGACTGCAAAGGTAATTAATTAATAGAGAATAGAGAATAATTAATAGTTTTTAGATTTTATTTGAGAAAATAACTTTTTGTACATTTGCTTATTAATTTTATAAAAATCATACGTACCCCAACTCAACTATTCATTATTATCTATTAATTCGGGCGGCGAACCGCATTAACCAACAACTATGGAATTAACTGAAACTCAATTGCTCTCTCAAACGCAGGTTTTACAAAAAATCAGAAGGATTGCTTTTGAGATTTATGAAAATAATTTTGAAGAAACTCAAATCGTAATTGCGGGGATAAAAGGGCAAGGTCATCATTTTGCTAAGAAATTAGCAGATACCTTAAACGAAATTTCTTCCATTGAAACGACTGCAGTTTTGATTGACGTTGAAAAAGACGCTACCTATGATAGCCCTGTAGAATTTGACTGTGATGAACGCTTTTTAGAACATAAAACAATCATTGTAGTAGATGACGTATTGAATACGGGCAGAACCTTTGCCTATAGTCTTTCACCATTTTTGATGATTCCTGTCAAGAGAATTCAAGTAGCGGTAATGGTAGATAGAAATTACCGTAGATTCCCTATTTTGGCGGATTATGTAGGCTATCAACTCTCCACAACCATCAGCGATTACGTTTCGGTAGTATTGGATAATGAAGAAAATATGGGCGTTTTTTTACGATAATCTTTACAAGTAACTCACCAAATCCATTAACCAGTCTGCCTTGAAAAATAGAATCAGAATTGGTAAAACTAAAACTATTATTAAAAAATATTGTTTAGAATTGAGCTCAAAGTGTTGATTTTCAAGGGGTTCTTTGAAAAACATCATAAAGGGAATTTTTAGATAAAAGAATAAAGAGACTGCTGTATTCAATAGACCAAAAATGAAAAGCCATAACATAATAGATTCATGCGTGGTCTGATATGACTCCCAGAGCGCTGTGAAAATATTTAATTTCGCTAAGAAACCTGCTGTTGGAGGAAGCCCTGCCAATGAAATCATTACAATCAGCATCATGATTCCGTAAAAAGGATTTATCCTGCCGAGGCCTCTAAAATTTGTGATTAATTGCTGGTTATTAGGTATTAGTGATGGGTAACTGTGAGCTGGTAACTGAACAAAGTCGATTAATAAAAATGCTGCCAAATTAGTAAATAGCATTATTACTAAATAAAAAACAATGGCATTCATGCCTAATTGCGACATGGATACCAAACCTATCAAAATAAATCCTGAGTGAGCAATTGATGAATATGCCAGCATTCGTTTGGCATCGGTTTGCCACAAGGCAGAGAAATTCCCGAAGGTGATACTCGCCAAAGCCAATACTGCCGTAATGTTTTGCAGTTGGTCGGGAATGGCAGAATAAAAGCGAATAGCCACTAAAAATCCAGCAATTTTAGGAGCAACCGAAAAGAAAGCTACCACAGACGTAGGGGCAGATTCATACACATCAGGTGTCCAGATATGAAAAGGAGTAGCAGATACTTTAAATAGAAAACCACTGATTGTCAGAACAATAGCTACTATTGAAGCTATTGTATCTATTTGAGCCAGTCCTCTGGAAAAGTCGGGAGAAGTAATGTCAAGCGTACCTGTCATACCGTACAACAAAGACATTCCGTATAGCATTACTGCCGAAGAAGTTGCTCCAAAAAGAATATATTTTAGGCCGCTTTCTAAACTTTTTTTGCTTTTTTCAATGGCTGTTAAAACGTATGAAGATATAGAAACGATTTCGATAGAAAGATAAATCATCAACAAATTGACTGACATAGTCATTAGACAAAGTCCTAAAACCATGCTTATCAGAAGAGCATAGAATTCACCCACGAAGCTTTTTTTAGTAACATAGATATGACCCAATACAAACATTGTAGTAATCAGAATAAGAAATTTGAAGGTAATAGCTTTTGAATCAAGAATCATCATCCTGCCAAAAAGGAAGCTGTCATTTGTATTATAAAACTGATCAACAGTAAAATTTAGGGTAATGAGTATAACTATTACCGTTAAAATCATTAAAAAAATATTGGCCTGTAAATCGTCCTTAATAATTTGATGTTTAATTTTTAAATCTTGATGTAAGAATAAATCTATCACTATCAGCCCTAAAAAAGAGGTTGAAAGCAGTAGTTCAGGTAGTAATATTCCTAAATTTTGAAGGATTTGGGAAAGCAGTTCGTTAAGGTTTAAAAAATTAGTCATTATTATTCTGCATAAGTTTACATGATTCCACTTTTATTAGTATTTTTGATTTCAAATTAAGATTCTATAAATTCAATGATGAAACGTACATTATTTTGGTTGCTTCAACTTTTTTGTTGGTCTTTTATTGCTTTTATAGCTCTACAGTATAGCCCGCTGGAAGAAAATGATGTTTCTGCAAGACTCACATTTTTCTTTTCATATCTTATTAGTGGTTTAATTTTTGGTTATGTTTATACTTCCTTTATTGAAGGTATGGATCCTGATGAAATTACCACATTCCAATTTTTATCTTTTCCTACGATAGGTGCTTTAGGAGTAGGGATTATTTTTACCCTTCTTGATTATACACTGGGAGGTTTAACTTCCAGCCTTTCCATTTTAGATTCTATTATTTTATTTTTTGAAAATATTTGGCTCATTTTGCCTTGCTTTTTCTTCTTTCACCTTTACCGTTTTACTACAATTTATCAAGACAGAAAACAGAGAACTTTAAAAGCTGAAACGCAATTACAAATATCCGAATTAGAAAACCTCAAAAAGCAATTAAATCCACATTTCTTGTTTAATGCCTTGAATAGTATCAAGGCACTTACCCTATCGGATGGCAAGCAAGCCAGAGAGTCCATCATACAACTATCTGATTTACTGAGACTTTCGCTTAATTTGGGAGAACAACAACGGGCAACTTTGAGCGAGGAAATAAAATTAGCACAAAATTATTTAGCACTTGAAAAACTCCGTTTTGATAGCCGCTTAATGTATGAATTTAATGTTAATGGTGATTTAGATAATGTTTTAATCATGCCCATGTCACTTAATACACTTTTGGAAAATGCCGTAAAACATGGCATTGGACAACTAAAATTAGGGGGCAAAATTATCACGACAGCCACTGCAAATCAAGGAATTCTCACGATTCAAGTTGAAAATACAGGTTCTTATGACCCCAAACCTAAGAGCAGCGAAGGGGGTATAGGTCTTGAAAATCTTCATAAACGTTTAGCCCTGCAATATGGTGAAAAGGCTTCTTTTACCATTGAAAACGAAAATAAAATGGTGAAAGCAATAATTAAAATGCCTTTTTAAAATAATTTCACTAATTCTGCTAACGAAAGTCCTGTTACGCCAAAAATTAAATTTGGAAATAGCCCGAAAATTAAGGCTAAAATGGCTAAGGGATAAAGCATAATTTTCTCTCTTATGGTCAAATCCTGTAAGTTTTCTTCGTGTTGTCTTACCCAAAATTTACCAAAAAACATTCTTTGTAGAGTCCAAAGAAAATAACCCGCTCCCAATACCAATCCGAAGGCGGCTAAACCCGTTAGCCACTTAGGAATTAAGGGGCTATTAAAACTGCCCATCAGGGTAAAAATCTCACCTATAAAGCCCGAAAAAGCTGGCAAGCCCAAGGAAGCAAAGAACGCTACAGCAATCATGGCAGTGTACTTTGGCATGACGCTCGCTAAGCCTTGATAGCTGTCGATTCGTCTGTCGTGAGTACGGTCGTAGAGTACGCCAACCAACAAAAACAACATTGCTGAAAGTATGCCGTGCGAGAACATTTGATAGACTGCCCCATTCAAACCTTCGCTGGTCAGCGAGCCTATACCTACTAACACAAATCCCATGTGCGACACCGAAGAATAGGCAATCATTTTCTTTAAGTCGTTCATTGCCAGAGCATTGAATGCTCCGTAAAGAATAGACAAAACCCCAAAAGCTACAATCCAAAGGGCGTATTGATGAGCAATTTCTGGAAAAATTGGGAAGGCAATTCTCAGAAAACCGTATCCCCCAATCTTCAATAATATTCCTGCCAAAACTACCGAAACGGGCGTTGGAGCTTCCACGTGGGCATCGGGCAACCATGTGTGTACGGGTACGACAGGGAGTTTTACCCCAAAGCCTATCATCAATAAAATGAAAGATAAAGCCCGCATTGAAAGTCCTAAAATCTGCGATTCTGAAAAGACATTCAACCAAGAACCTTGAATATAATTGCCTTGGTCGGGCATAAAACGGAGGTCGAATGTATGAACAATTTGTTGCGCAGGCAATTCGCCCTCCGCTAAGAGACTCTGAATTTGTGAGATGATTTGGGGGGTAACATCTGCCGAAGAATTTATCAAACCCATCTGCACTGCCGTCTCGACAGGATTAACGACTGAAAGGTAAAGTCCAATCATCACAATCAATATAAAAATTGAGCCTACAAGCGTGTAGAGGAAGAATTTGATGGAGGCATATTCTCTACGAGGTCCTCCCCAAAGTCCAATCAAGAAGTACATGGGCAAAAGCATGAACTCGAAAAAGAGGTAGAAAAGGAACATATCTAAAGCCAAAAAGCAACCGATAATTGAACCTGTTAGCAATAAATATAATGAAAAATAACCTCTTTTTCTATCCGTAATTTCAAAGGAAGAAATTGCTCCGACAAACATCACAATTCCCGTGAGCAAGACCATCGGCATACTGATTCCATCTACACCCAATAGGTAATCAATTGAGCCAACACCCAGATTGCCAAGCGGTAAAGTTATCCAATCTTTTTTTTCAAGAAACTGATAGTCGGCTATTTGCATATTGAATTGATAATACAAATAGCCACAAAGGAGTAATTCTATACCCGTGATAACAAGCGTGATCCAGCGAAAATATGACACAAATCGCTCCGGCGAAAAAGCCATAAGCAAAGACGCAACGATGGGAATAAATATAAGTAATGATAAAATGGGCATTTTTTATGATGTTGTATGAAATCTTGTCATTGCGAACGTATCGGTTTTGTCATTACGAACGCAGTCAATCTTTTATTTTTCTAACTTACCTATCTTCTCTATGTGGTTGTAAAGAATACAAATAAAAGTAATCCAATCAACCCCAAAAATGCCATTGCTACGTACAACTGCACTTTTCCGCCTTGGGTTGAGCGAGTAATTCTACCGATTAGTCCAGCTGAATAAGCCGTACCATTGGCAATTCCGTCAATGATTTTGGCATCAAACCAGCCGATAAATTTGGCGATAAATACTTGTAAATCAGCTAAGAAATTCACAAAAGCATCCAATAATTTTTGGTCAAAAACCTGTAAATAAGTTGATAATTTTATGGTTGGATTGATAAATATTTTTTGGTAAAAATTATCGAAAGTTGGTAGTGGAGTGCTAGGTTTGGGCAAACCCGTGAACACCGACCACGGGAATGTAATTATTCTATGACGAGTTAAATATCCTGCTATGATTCCAATTAAGGCGAATGAGGTTGAAATGATGCCTATTAAATGGTTTTCTTCAAATTTCCCCTTATTATTAAGCATTATCCACATAAGTTCCTTGTCAAAATTCCAAAACCAACTGCTTGTAAAACTTAATGGATTTAAGCTAAAAACAAAGCCAATAGAAAGTATAGCTAATAAACCAATTGGTAATTTCATTTTCCATGATCCTTCGTGGATAGATTTTATATCGACTTTTTCATTTCTAAATTCTCCGAAAAATATCATCCAAATTTGACGACTCATATAAAATGCAGTCAAAATTATTCCTACCAAGATTGAGCAAATGACTATTAGATGAAATGTATCTGTGTAAGCATCATTATTTGGAGGAAACCAAATACTCAAAATTGCATCTTTTGATAAAAATCCTGAAAACAAAGGCAAACCCATCAACGCCATTGAACACACTAAATAACAGACAAAAGTAAAAGGCATTTTCTTTCTTAATCCGCCCATCAATCTCATATCTTGGGCATCAAAATCTTCGTCGGTGTGATGCAAAGCATGTATAATGGCCCCCGCACAAAGAAATAAGCCTGCTTTAAAAAAAGCGTGGGTTAATAAATGAAATGCTGAAACATCGTAACCTAAACCTAAAACCATTAAACCTAATTGAGAGACGGTAGAATATGCCAAAGTCTTTTTAATATCTGTTTGAAAAATAGCGTAAATTGAACCTAAAAGCATTGTTATTGCACCTATTCCTGCTACAATGTCAGAGGCATCAGTATTAAACATTGGTGAAACCCTAATCAATAAATAAATTCCTGCAACCACCATCGTAGCGGCGTGTATGAGGGCAGACACGGGTGTTGGTCCTTCCATGGCATCGGGCAACCATGTGTGCAAGGGGAATTGTGCAGATTTAGCGATTGTTCCACAGAAAAGTAGAAGGCAATAAACAGTCGGTAAATTGATAGTTGATTTTAAAGTTGTTAAATCTGTTGAATGTCCATTATAAAAATACACCGCAAAAATCCCTATCAAAAAGCCCACATCGCCAATTCTGTTCATCAAAAAGGCTTTTTTGGAGGCTTGGACGGCTTCGGGTTTTTTATACCAAAAGCCAATTAGCAGGTAAGAACTTAGTCCAACTAATTCCCAAAAGCCGTACATCACAAAAAGATTATCCGTTAAAACTATACCCAACATCGAAAATACGAAGAGACTCAAAAACCCAAAATAACGGTATAAATCAGGGTCATTTTCCATGTATTCGAGCGAGAAAATTTCTACCAAAAGGGCAATGAAATTCACCAAAACCAACATCATCAAGGTCAAAGAATCAAAGAGAAAACCGAATTGATAGGCTTTTCCGTTGAGCGTAAACCAATTGATTGTGAGATGATTGTGAGGATTGTGGAGATTTTGAAGAAGGAAATAAACGGAAAAAGCAAGGTTCAAACCCGTGAAACCAACCGTGAGCCAGCCAGTCAAAGTATTATGTTGCTTACCCAAAATCATTGGCACAACAAAGCCAATGAGTGGAGTAAATAATATGAACCAAATTAGGGGCATTTATTGAGAGAATAGTGAATGCGGTTTGCCGCACGAATTAATACAGAATAGTTGTTACGCTTTGAATTATCTATATTTTTTCAGAATCAAAATATAGTCTTCTTATTCTGATTTTTACTTTATTTTTAATTAGCTCCGTTACAATGATAAACGGAGTTTCAATATCTATTTTTTCATTTAAAACAGCATTTAATATTTTTATAACTTCGCTTGAATTGACATGTCCAGGACGGATATATATGATTCCAGTTGCTCGAAACCCTGATGTAAAAAAATCAGTTCCAAAATCAGAGTCTTGGGTAAGGATTATACGTTCTTCATGTACTGCCAAATCAAGAATTTCACGGTCTGATGTGCCTTGAAGACCCATTTGCTTAATGTCAAAAATATCCAAACCAAGTATTGTCAAATAGTCAATAACCTTGGTTTGGATATTTTCATCAGTAATAAACTTAAATTCAGCTAATTCCATTTATGCGGCAATTTCAATTTCATAAAAAGAAGTATTTTTGGTAGTTTCCGCAGCATATAAAACTGCCTGTTTAACCGCTTCTGAACTAAGATGAGGAAATTCTTCAATGATTTGAGCCACCGATGAGCCATTTGCAATCCAGTCCAAAATGAGTTCTACGCTAATTCTTGTACCTTTTAGCGTAGGTTTGCCTCCTAAAATAGAGGGATTTGAAACGATTTGGTCGAAATGAGTTATCATATCATTCTACATTTATTTTATACAAAGATACTCAAATTTGTTACTGTTGTCAGTGGTATGCCTTTTTTCAAAAAAAACTCCTCAAACAGAAGGAAAATTCTTTTAAAAGTTCAATTTTTGTACAAATATACAGAGCAATTCTTAATCTGTACTAATTGATTTCGACATAAATCTACTAAGTTTGTGGACTAATAATATAGGTATTAGAGATTGGGTGTTTAGGGTTTGTAGTTTCGAAGTCGAAAACTAAAACCTAACACCTGAAACCTAACACCTTTAAAAAAACAATGGACAACGCAAGAACTGCCAATTATTCCCGAACCACCATCACTGAGTTGATGATTCCCTCTTATGCCAATTTTGGTGGTAAAATTCACGGAGGGATTTTGCTCTCGCTGATGGATAAAGTTGCCTACGCCTGTGCTACCAAACACGCTGGTTCTTACGTAGTTACGGTGTCGGTGGATAATGTAGAATTCAAACAACCTGTGGAAGTTGGCGAGTTGGTTTCGCTTCATGCTTCGGTCAATTATGTGGGGAATAGTTCATTGATAGTGGGCATAAAAGTAGTGGCTGAAAACATCAAAACTGCCACCGTAAAACATACCAACACCTCTTATTTCACGATGGTAGCCAAAGATGATGACGGAAAACTTGCAAAAGTGCCAGAATTAATTTTGGAAAATGATGAGGATATTCGTAGGTTTTTAGAAGCCATGAAACGGAAGGAAATCAAAGCCTCTTACAAAACTATCTTGGACAATGCCAAAACCAGCATGGAAATTGACGAAAATGTACATTTATTAGAAAATGAAAGGTGCATCATCAAGCGAGATAAAGATATGCAGAGTGAGTGGGTGTAATTTTAAATAGGAAATGTGAAATATGAAATATTTGCTTCATTCATAAATTTCTGATTATTAAATATTTAATTTCATATTTAAAATTACACCTGAAACATCCCAATATCAACCGATAATTTCCTGTTTGCCATCATCTCTGAAACAAGCTTTCCTGTGGCAGGGGCGAGGCTTAATCCCATCATGGCGTGGCCTGTGGCTAAAATTACATTTGTGAGTCTTTTATCTCTCGCAATAATAGGCATTCCCGAAGGTGTGCAGGGTCTGAATCCGTACCAAGTATCGGCTTCTTTGGGTCTTTGAATGTTTAAATGTGGATAAAATTCATTGATGCTGTTTACAATACCTTGGAGGCGATTTTGATTGATTTTTGTGTCTTTGGTATGGGTTATTTCCATCGTTCCACCAAAGCGAATATTGCCACTCATGGGCGTTACGGCTACTTTTCCTTCGCAAAGAATGGATGGAATAATGGGTTTTTGGCTTTGATTTTCTAAGGTAAAACTGTATCCTTTCCCTGGCAAAATAGACAAAGTAGTTCCTAATTTCTTAGCAATCTGCGGACTCCACGAACCAGAAGCAATCACGACTTCATCAGTATCAAAATTGCCTTGATTGGTTATCAGTTCCTTCACTTTCCCATCGCTAATTACAAAGTCGGTAACCTTGGTATTTGCTTGAATAACGACCTTGTTTTTTGCTAATTCATTTTTCAAGAAAGCCATAAATTTTTGCGGATAAAGGTGGGCATCACTTCTATAATGCACCGCTCCGATGACATCCGTTTTTGTGCCTATTTCTAATTTTGAAACCTCATCTTTTGATAAAAAATCAACCTCTAAGCCTAAATCTTGGGCTAAACGTCCTTCATGATGAATGTCTTCTGCTACTTTATCGGTTTTGAAAAGCATCAAAAGTCCCTTTTCTTCGTAAAAAAAACTACCTCCTTCTCGGTCTAAATCTTGGTATAATTCTTTGCTCAACAAAGACAAATCTCTAAGTGCGGGCATTGATTTTGCCACGTGCTGAGGGGTAGCAAATTTATAAAATTGCAAACCCCATTTCAGAAATTCCATGCTCAATCGTGGGCGTACATAAAAAGGACTCTGACTATCAAACATCCATTTTATACCCTGTGCAATCATGCCAGGCTGTGCCAAGGGAATTATGTGCGAGGGGACAATCATACCAGCATTGCCGTAAGAGCAACCATCCGAGAGATTAGTACTATCAAAAACCGTAACTTCATATCCGTCTTTTGAGAGATAATAGGCTGTGGATAAGCCAATTATCCCTCCACCAATGATGCTTATTTTTTTCATTTTACAAATATTTCTGTGGTTTTACAACACCT
>JANPIG010000555.1:0-1891 GCA_031424875.1 Cytophagales bacterium | reverse complement strand
AATTTCCAAACCAGCCTTGGGTCATTGATAAGTCGTCCGCCTAAATCACAGGATATAAATGAGCGTAGAAATGCCATCTCTGAGATGAGTACCTACATTGCCCCTTCGTGTAGAATCCAAAATGATTTATTACTTCAAGGGCAAAAAGGTTCTCCCATTTTAGACTTTCAGGAATATTTCAAAAACATTCCTTCATTTTATCCAGAAGGACTGATTTATGATTTAGATCTTTCGAATGCGGAATTTAGTAACGAGTTCAGATATACGCCCCAAGGATATTTAGTGGATATCTATGCCAAAAAAAATTTGAGTGGAACAAATCGTGGTGGTCAAGAACTCCAAATTGACAACATACCTTGTCGGATTGGGGTATATGTAAATGCTATTGGAAACAATAACAAAGGCTGTAAAATCGGGTATATTGTTACCGATATGAGCAAAAAAGGAAAGACTTTTTCATTAAATGATGGTAATCCTTTGGATTTCCAGACTTTGGACGAAACGATGGAAACTGTAGCAAAGCAAGTAACAGAAATGGTGAAGCAGAAAGGTTTAAAAAAATTGCAGGTCACAACATTTACCTACGATAATCAAGAAGTAATTGATGATTTTTCGATAAAAGTTACCGCCGCTTTTAGAAATGAATTAACCAAACTCAATCCAACGCTTGAAATCACCGCCCCGTCCAGAAGTTGGGACGACCAGCCAACTATCAAAGGTGGCTATAAAGTAAAAGGGAATTTTGTTGAATTTGTAGCACAGCTTCAAGATGATAAAAAAACGCCTCTTGGAAATCCTATAATGGATAAAATACTTCATAAAAACTTAGCTCCTTCTGATGATGTCGTGCCAGACATTACCCCAACTGAAATAGCCTCAGCTTCGGAGGTAAGAAAGACGATGGAAAATAAAAATATGGTTTTGCCATCTTTAACAACCTTGAAATTTGAAGTGGCTACTAATCAAGGAATTAACAGCTTAGTTTTTGTAGAAAATGACACGATGCGTTTGGCAGTAAGAGCTTCAAAAGAATGTTATGTTAGGCTCATTTACCGTCAGATGGATAACAAACTGGTATTATTGAGAAATAAAGATTTCAAAATCAAAGAATACGAACTCAATAAATGGATAGAAATTCCCGAAGATTTCGTGTGTACTCCTCCTTTTGGAGCAGAATTTTTAATTGCCTACGCATCTACAGAACCTTTTGAAAATCTTAAAACTCATACAGAAGGTGGTAATGTAATTATTGATAATTCATTAGCAGAAACCAAGAAAATTTCCGTTTCGAGAGGAATGGCAAATAAGGGAATTCCTGTGATTGAGAAGGTTTTGCAGATAACTACGAAGGCTGGAAGATAAAATAAATAACGACATGAAAACTTACTCATTCATAATACTACTTCTTTGGAGCAACTCAATTTTTGCCCAAACCAAAGGCTTCACCCCCACCAATACCAATAGCACAGAACATCGTTTTGCTTTGGTGATTGGCAATAAGGACTACACCGCCATTGGGGCTTTGAAAAATCCCATCAATGATGCTATGGACGTTAGCAAAGCCTTTCAGCAATTGGGTTTTGAGGTTACTACCATTACCAATGCTGACTATAAAAGGATGCTCAATAGTTTTAATACTTTTACAAAAAATCTTAAAAAAAACGATGTAGTAGTGTTTTATTATTCTGGGCATGGCATTAGTTATGATGGTAAAAACTACTTGATACCTACCGATGCGAGTATAACGTGTTTGAAAGAAGTAGAAGAAAATGCCTTAACCCTCGGGCGTTTAATGACTTCTGTTGAAGCTAAAAATGTAAAAAATAGTTTTGAGAAAAAGGGACCTTAGGTTCACAATGCGTTCTTTTCTTCCTAAGTTACCGGATAATTA
>JANPIG010000554.1:0-4460 GCA_031424875.1 Cytophagales bacterium | reverse complement strand
ACTTGTGGGTGCTTTGATTTTCACGCTTACACTCGTGCCTGTTCTCGTGAGTATGATGATGAGTAAGAACGTAAAGCATAAATCAAATTTCTTTGTAGATGCCATTTTGAAGTATTCGATGATGTTTTTTTACTTCTGTTTTGGGCATAAATCGCAGACTTTTATTGCCACAATTATTTTTACAATCGTTGGTTTATGGACACTTTCACTGCACGGAACTGAGTTTTTACCGCAACTCAACGAAGGCTCAATTTATGTTCGTGCCAATATGCCCCGTAGTATCAGTTTAGATGAATCTGTGCGATACGCCAATAAAATGCGAAAGGTTTTTGAGGGTTATCCAGAGGTCAGAAAAGTGCTTTCACAGGCAGGTCGTCCCAACGATGGCACCGATCCAACGGGTTTTTATAACGTAGAATTTTTTGTGGATATTTACCCCCAAAAAGAATGGAAAAGTGGACTTTCAAAAGCGGAATTAGTCAGCCAAATGGAAAAGAAATTGTCCGTTTTTCAGGGCGTTAGTTTCGGATTTTCACAGCCCATTATGGATAATGTAGAAGAGGCGGTTTCGGGGGTAAAAGGTTCAATTGCTGTGAAAATATACGGAACAGATTTTGAGGTCTTAGAAAAAGATGCTCAGAAAGTTTATGGCGTTTTGGGCAAAGTTAGAGGGATTGAGGATTTAGGAATTATCAAAAACTTAGGGCAACCCGAACTTAGAATCGAACTGAATCAACAAAAAATGGATTTATACGGCGTGCAAACTGCCGATGCTGATGCAGTGGTTTCAATGGCAATTGGTGGACAAACTGCCAGTCAGTTATTTGAAGGGGAACGTAAATTTGACATTCGAGTACGTTTCCAACAACCATACAGAAAATCAGAAGCTGAAATCGGAAATCTGATGGTTCCAACGATGAACGGCACAAAAATCCCAATTAAAGAAATTGCTACAATTAAATCCTTAACGGGTCCGAGTTTGATTTTTAGAGAAGATGCCAGAAGGTTTATTGCCGTAAAATTCTCGGTTCGTGGGCGTGATATGGGTAGCACCATTGCCGAAGCACAAGCGGGTGTTACGAGAGTTATCCCCTTATTACCAAAAGGTTACGAAATGAAATGGAAAGGTGATTTTGAAAATCAGCAAAGAGCATCTAAGCGTTTGGCTCAGGTTGTACCCATTTCGATGATTGCAATTTTCTTTATTCTGTATCTACTTTTTGGTAATTTAAAAGATGCGGGATTAGTGTTTACAAATGTTCCTTTTGCTATTATCGGTGGGTCGCTGGCATTGTTGGTAACGGGTACAAATTTCAGTATTTCGGCAGGCATTGGTTTTATTGCCTTATTCGGAATTTGTATTCAAAATGGCGTGATTATGATTGAAGTTTTTAAGGATAATATTAAACAAAAAATGACACTGCAAACCGCTGTAATTGAGGGTGTTAAATCAAGAGTTCGCCCCGTTACGATGACCGCTTTCATGGGAATTTTTGGAATGCTACCCGCTGCCATTTCATCAGGAATTGGTTCAGAATCTCAGAAACCTTTGGCAATTGTGGTGATTGGTGGATTGATTGGAGCAACTATTTTAACACTCTTTATTTTCCCACTAATTTTTGAACGTTTTTATCGTAAGTATTTTGACTTGATTAATCATTAAGATAAGGTAAAGGGTAAACGGTTGGCTACCATTTCGCCTTATTGGAGCAAACTTTAACAAAGGTGAAAAGAAGTAATTTACCTAAAATCATTTAATTTAAAATCTGAAAATCATGTGGTGGGTATATGCACTTCTATCGGCTTTGTTTGCTTCATTAACGGCTATTTTTGCCAAAATTGGAATCATTGGCGTTAATTCAAATTTAGCCACTGCCATTAGAACAGTCATAATTTTGATAGTTGCTTGGGGCATTGTTTTGGCAAAGGGCGAAGAAAAAGGAATTGCTTCTTTATCAAAACAAAATGTCATTTTCTTAATCATTTCGGGCGTAACAACTGGACTATCTTGGATTTTTTATTTTGAGGCTTTACAAATTGGAAAGGTTTCACAAGTTGCCCCCGTTGATAAACTGAGTGTTGCATTAACCATTATTTTATCTGTAATATTCTTGGGAGAGGAATTGACTACTAAAACTGTGCTGGGAGCTTTATTAATCATTGTTGGGACTGTGGTATTGATTTTCTGAAATTTAGAACAACACATTAAATTATTGTAAAGTAATGGCAAATAAAACATCACAACACATATTGAGTACATCGGCGAATTTATTGGGCATATGTCTGTTTATTCTAACCTCTTTGCATTTAACTAATAAAAATATTAACTCACTCCTTGACGAATTTACGGTTGGAATCGCTCTATTCCTTACTATTTCATCAATCCTTTCTTTCATTTCAATCAAAATGAAAGACGAAGAAATGGAGTACAAATTAGAACAAATTGCCGATTATTTTTTCCTACTGTCTTTACTGGGAATCTTAGTAGTTATCCTATTTTTTATCACGACTTATTTTAATACAAAATATCATTTTAAATAGACATTTCTATCAACATTAAATAAGCTAAAATCTCAACATTATGAATAAATTACCTGCCATCACCATTTCATTCTGGATTATGAAAATCTGTGCTACAACCTTGGGCGAAACCGCAGGGGACTTGTTGGCTCAAACCCTAAAAATTGGTTACGGATTAAGTTCCTTAATTCTTATCGGTTTCTTTTTTATCACCCTAACGATTCAACTCTTTTCTAAAAATTTTCATCCTCTCATTTATTGGTCGGTTATTTTGGCAACCAGTACGGCAGGGACTACCATGTCTGATTACATGGACAGAACCCTCGGTTTAGGCTACGCCACGGGTTCTTTAATTTTAGTCACGCTATTAATCATTACGCTAATCATCTGGAAATCAACGGAAAAATCATTATCCGTTACCGATATAAAATCTTTGAGAGGTGAAGTATTTTACTGGACTGCCATTCTATTTTCTAATACATTAGGCACCGCTTTGGGCGATTTCTTGGCAGATAATTCTGGACTTGGGTTCATTGGTGGAGCAATCCTGGTGGGAAGTATATTGACCTTGATTGTCTTGGCGTATTACTTTACCTCCATTTCTCGTATCATACTCTTCTGGTTAGCATTCGTTTTGACTCGTCCATTTGGGGCAACTTTTGGTGATTTACTGACAAAACCTCTCGAAAAAGGAGGACTAAACTTTGGAACAATCGGCTCTTCGGCAATCCTTTTTATCATTCTTGCGGTGTTGGTAATTATTTCAATTGTGAAGAATAATAGAGAAACGAAATCAAGGTTGATTTAGAGAACAAAAACATACATCTGTAAATTTAATTACACTCCCATAAAAACTTACAATAATCTGATTTTTAGATAATTAACAAATCTGAAATCTCTATAAAAATGATAAATCAAAGAAATATTGCCATTATGGCTTTCACTATCCTATTGTTTTTTCATCAGCATTCTTTTGCTCAGTATATCATAACAGGGCGTATTACAGATGCTAAAAATGGTGATCCACTTCCTTTTGCAACGGTTGGTTTGAAAGGGGCAAACATTATGAACGTGGGGGCTCAAACTAATTTCGAGGGCATTTATACCATCAAAACCAAGTACAAAGCTGATTCAATTTATGTAAGTACCGTTAATTATAAGAAAAAATCCAAGGCTCTGGATAAATCACTTGATACACAAACTATTGATTTTCAGTTACAAGCCGAAGCTAAAACGTTGGATGAAGTAGTGGTGTATTCGGGAGAAAACCCAGCGTTTAAAATTCTAAGGAAATTACGTGAAAATGCCGATAAAAATGACCGCAAGCGTCTAACGGCTTTTGAGTATGATTCCTATTCAAAAATGGAGTTGGATGTCAATAATATCTCTGAGAAGTTTAAGCAAAAAAAGGTGATGAAACAAATTCAAGGAGCAATTGAGAAGTTTGAGAAAATGGCGGGTGAAGATGGTAAAGCGGTAATTCCCACATTTATTTCTGAAACGATTTCTAAATTCTATTACCGTGAATCCCCTTCTCGAAAGAAAGAAATGGTTTTGAAAAATAATATTAAGGGTATAGGCGTGAAAGAAGGTAGTTTTGTGTCTCAATTGGTTGGTGGAAATATATTTGCCAACTACGATTTTTACGATAATTACGTGCCATTTTTAGGCAAAGACATTGTTTCACCCGTTGGAAATAATTGGAAAGGCACGTATTCTTGGTATATCGCTGATACAACTGATGTGGATGGTCACGTGTGTTATGGAATGGAATTTGACCCAAAAAATGATAAGGATTTAGTTTTTACGGGAAAAGCCTACATCGACACAACTTCGTATGCCCTTGTGCAAATTGATGCCACCGTTGGCAAGCAAGCAAACATAAACTTTATTGATAAAATCAAAATTTCGCAGAAATTGGAACAAACCCCAGAAGGTGC
>JANPIG010000553.1:0-1352 GCA_031424875.1 Cytophagales bacterium | reverse complement strand
GGTCAAAATTGGATTATCGTCTGCTAAATCATCTACGATATAACCAACTGATTTTATTAAAGACATTCCATAGAGGGAAACTACAATCATTACCGCAATAATTGAGTAAATCACAGACCGATGATGATTGACCCAATAATCTACTTTCTCTAAAAAACGAACGATTCTTCCTGATGCTAAACGGTCAGTATGTTTTTCGGAAGGGGGATCTAAATAACTAAATACCAATGGAATAACTATCAATGATACGAAGAAAGTTAACATGATATTGATAGAAGCCACAATACCAAAATCAGATAAAAAACTACTTCCCGTAAAAGCAAAAACACCAAAACCAATGGATGTAGTAAGGTTTGCTAAGAAAAGCGTTTGCCCAATTTTCTCAATGGTTATCTGTAAAGCCAACATTTTATTACGATGCAAAGCGTATTCTTCATAATATTTGTTGATGATAAAAATGGTATTTGGTACTCCAATCACCACCACTAACGACGGAATCATTCCAGAAATAATCGTGATTTTAAAGGCAAATAATCCTAAAATTCCTAAGGATGAAACGATTCCAATGATTACCACAACTAATGCTAAAAACATCACTTTGAAACTTCGGAAAAATACCAAAAGTATCAACATCGTTACTAAAAGGGCAAGCGTTACAAAAATGCCTAATTCAGTGGTAATTTGCCCCGTCATTTCAGTACGAATAAAAGGCATTCCAGAGATGTGTAAATCTGTTTTTTGTGTCTCTTCAAACCTTTTAGCAATGGCTTTTATTTGTTTTACTGCCGCCACTCTCGACTTATCGTTGATGGCTTTTTGGTCGAAAGTAATCAACATCAAATGCACATTTCCAGCTTCATTCAAGATAAATCCTTTATAAAATGGCAGTTTATCTAAATGCGATTTGACTGTATCAACTTCTGCTTGCGATATGGCTCTTTGCGATATAAGTGGCTTAGTATCAAAGCGTTTAGCTGAATCATTGCGAATAACTTGCTGTACATTTCCAGCGTAAACCACATCTTTTATTCCCCCAACTGCTTTTATCTCCTTGGCCAAATCTTGCCATTGTTGGAAGAAAGGCAATTGAAACATTTTATCGGTTTCCAGGCCCACCACCATCACAGAACCGTCTTCGCCAAAGCGTTTTTTGAAAGATTCGTATAACTGAAAACGACTATCTGTTTTGGGAAGAATTTTGGGTAATTCGCTTGAGACTTGCACCTTGAAAGCCATGAAAATCATGAAAAGCGTCATGACAGCAATGCCAGCCAAAAAGAAAGGTCGGTTTTTAAGAATTGTAAGGGATAGGTTATGCCAAATTTTGTTCATGAATTCTTTTGATAAAATGT
>JANPIG010000552.1:0-5611 GCA_031424875.1 Cytophagales bacterium | reverse complement strand
CTCGACAAAAAGAGCCAGCCAATCAAAAAACAGTTTTTAGATTATTGTATAACGCTGATTATCTGTACGTTGGGGCAATTATGCATGAACCATCTGGTAAAAAAGGTTTGCGTGTACCTAATCTGCAACGTGATTTTGAATACGGTGGAAGTGACCAAATTGGCATCACCATTGATGGCTTTAATGATGAGCGAAATGCGATGATTTTTATGACAAATCCGTATGGCTCTCAGCGAGATTTACTAAGTTTTGATGATCAAGTTTTTGATGAGGATTGGGATGGACTTTGGCGAGTGCGAACATCAAGAAATGATACCGCTTGGGTGGCAGAATTTGCTATTCCTTGGAAGACCTTACGCTACCAAGCCCATGAATTTCAAACGTGGAGTATTAATTTTTTCAGGTTACGTCGTTTGACCAATGAGCAGACTGTTTGGTCGGCAGTGCCACGTTCTTTTTCGCCCTCACGTATGCAATATGCTGGAAAACTGACTAATCTACAAGCACCTCCCCCATCGCCTAATATTCGGGTTCAGCCTTATTTGTTGGTTAATAATAGTCATTATGATGGCTCTGAAATGTACAATAAAACGAATGGTTCTTCGGTAAAAGTAGGTGGTGAAATCAAATGGGCAGTTACGCCCAATACCGTTGTTGATTTAACCTACAACACAGATTTTGCCCAAGCTGATGCCGACCGACAAGTGAATAATTTGAGTAGGTTATCCGTATTTTTTCCTGAGAGAAGACAGTTTTTCTTAGAAAATGCTTCACTCTTTGCCGCAGGAATCAGCCCTGTGGATGAATTTGGTGGTGGACAGCAAATTATTCAACCATTTTTTAGCAGAACAATCGGCTTAGATGGCAATGGGAAACCCGTACCCATTGAAGCGGGTTTAAGAATTGTTAATCGTTCATTAAGTAGTAATTCTGGGCTTTTGTACGTTCGTCAGCGGGAAAATGCTGATAATTTAGCAACTAATTTTTTCGTGGGAAGATTCTCACAAAATATTGGAAAACAAAATAGAATCGGGGGAATTGCCACTTGGAAAAATGACGCTATTCATGATAATTTCACTGGCTCAGTAGATGGTTTTTTTAGATTAAATGAAAGTACCAACATCAATACCATGGCCATGTTTTCAGAAGGCACAAATGACAAAACAGGTTTTGCAGGACATTATCAATTGAGTCATCGAGGCATTAAGTGGACCTATTATCTTACGCAAAACCTAGTAAATAAGGCTTTTAACCCCGAAATGGGATTTGTTTCTCGCCCTGATGTTATTGAAAATTCGGTTGGGGCTTATTGGCTTAATCGTGGAAAATGGTTGCCAAAATCTATCAGAAGTTTTGAACCTGGCGGATTCTACTTAAATTATTACTCCACAACAACGGGTAAACTTATTGAAGAGCAATTGAATACCAATCCTGTTTGGTTTACCTTTCAAAGTGGTGCTGGGGCAGGGCTTTTCACCAATACCTATTATCAGTTGTTGGATTATTCAGATGGTAGTGAACAATTATCATTTTTCAATGTAGGTATTCCACAGGGGCAATACAAATACACTCGTTTTAGCTTTTGGTATTTTAACGACCGCTCTAAGAAAATTTCCTACACGGTTAATGCTGAAACTGGGAAATATTACAATGGTGAATTAACTACATTTAACGGTAATCTGAGAATTGCCCCTTTGCCACAAGTATCATTTGAAGTAAAATTCGTCCATAATTCTTATAAAAATTTAGGGTTAAATTCTGAAACTGGGAATAATCAACTATACAATTTTCAAGGCAGATTAGCACTCAATCCGAGAGTGCAATTGATTGGTTTTTATCAACATAATTCTATCAGTAATTTTGACGTTTGGAATATTCGTTTCTCTTGGGAATACAAACCGCTTTCATTTATTTACTTAGTTTTCAATCAACGAGGTTATGATGATTACAGAACAAAACTCTCGAATGACGGACTTACAAGGTTCAGAACCAATGATTTAGCTCGACAAATCGAACAACAAAGCATTGCCAAGATTTCTTATTTGAAACAGTTTTAATTTTTTGGACACAGAGTTTCCCTAAATTTTCACAAAGTCTCACAGAGTTTTTGGGTAATTTTCACTTCTTGTATAATTTAAAAAACTCAGTGCACCTTAGTGCAACTTTGTGTCCCTACAATAATATGTCCAAAACATCCATACGCCCCATATTGACCTTTGAAATAGAGGCACAAACTGAGATAGAGAAATTTCAGAATGAAGTTTTACGCCCAATTTTGAAAATGCAAAATGATTTACTCGTTCAAATCTTTAAGCATTATTGTGAAAAAAGAAAGGGCATTTTTGATAAATTATCGGATAAAGACAAATCCATTTATATCGAACAAGCCATCAAAAAAGACATGAAATTTAAACATTACCTCGAAGGTATCATCACGGGTATGTTTACGTTGGAAGAGTACGATAAATTTATGAAAAATGAAGATGAATTGACCAAGCGGATGGTGAATATGATGGTGCAGCGGTTGCAGAGTCAGATTTTACTTTGATTTATTTGAATACAGAACGGGTTTAAAATTGCAACCTCGTAATAGATTTAAAACAGGCATTTAATCTTCAAATTTAGTAGTGTATTACAAAAAGTGCCTCATTGTCATTCTGTAAGAATCTAACTAATTGGTAGAGACATTATTGTTAGATTCTTACAGAATGACAATGAGATATTTCTCCAAGTAAATAATATACGTGTCTTTAAAATTGATAATATTCACAAAAAAGCCCTCAAATTCACAAATTTGAGGGCTTTTTAATCTAAAGTCTATTCTCTAACTAAGAATTCGCTCTCGCCAATTGCTTCTGCAACATCGCTTCGTACTTCGTTGCTTCTGGAACTTTGGCATTTTTCAGACCTTCCACAATAATTTGCATTTCATACAATGCCGATTGAATGGCTTGACTATCGCTACTTCTGCGGTCGTTTAAGTAATACTCCAAAGCCTGATTATTACGGTTAATCATGGTTTCTGCCATTTGTAAGCCTTTCTTGGTATCTCCTGCACCAATATAAAGGGCCACAAAATTGGCTGATAATTGGTCGTAAGGAATGGCTTTATCTGGCATTACTTTGTTACAAAAATCTAAGGCTGCTCTGGCTTTTTCCATTTTTCCCTCACGGATTAATTGATCAACCAAACGCAAAAAACTCAAACGAGCCGTAACAACAGGTACTTGCAAATAAAAATCTGAGTGATAATAAACGTCTGGATTATCTAAGTTTTTCCAGAACATTTTTTTGGTCAAATTATCAAACATTACATCCGAATTTACTAAACCATCTTTTGCCCCTGGCACTTTCACGGGTTCTAAACGGTATGCGTACCCTTCCAAAGACATATATTCTTTTAGATTCAGATAACTTGCTTGTGGCAAAGTTGAAGCGAAATAAATGGGGCGTTTCCAACCTTGTGCGGCATTTTGGGCAATAATATCTAACTGAATCAACTCTGGCTTCATCAATCCAGATTTCCCTGCTGACCATGCCATTTGGTCTGTCAAATACGGTTCTAAATCCTTTGGAATAAAACCTGCTTTCTTCACCTCTTCTACATTCACAGGTAAAAATAAATTTTCAGTGGGCAAAGTATTAATCATCGAACCGTCTTGTAACGGAACTTTAATTGCTTCATTTTGCTCTGCAATCAATTTCATATAATCCTTCAAATTGATGCCATTTTTCACGTTTGGATTTTCATAAAACATAATCTGCTCGTTCAATCCTTCCATCAACAAATCTTTTGGAATTGAGATGGGCAAGGGTTGCGACTCATACGTCTTACGTTTCATTTGGTCTATATACCAATCTGTTCCCAACAATGAAAGATTACAAACTCGCACATCTGTACGGAAGCCTTCCACCTCCTGCACGTACCACAATGGGAAAGTATCATTATCGCCACCCGTAAATAAAATGGCATTTTTTGCACATGAATTCAACAGATTTTTGGCAAAATCCACTTGGTGATAACGCTGACTACGGTCATGGTCGTCATAATTTTGCTGAATCAAAATTACTGGAACAACGGCAGAAACTACGGTTGCTACTGCTCCACTTACGGTAACATTTGGTAGAAACTTACCAAGCCATTCTGCTAATTGCATCACACCCAAACCAATCCAAAGTCCGAAGAAATAGAACGAACCAACGTAAATATAATCACGCTCACGGGGTTCAGATGGTGGTGAATTTAGGAAAACTACCAATGCCAAACCCGTAAGAAGGAACATTAGAGTAGTTGTCAGGAAGTCGTGTTCATTTTTACGAACTAATAAAACAAAACCCAAAAGTCCCAAAATTAAGGGCAACCAATAGTAATTATTATGAGCCTTATTGCTTGATAATGAGACAGGTAACGTTCCTTTACGAGTATAATCAATTACACCAGCATCTTGTACATCGCTTTCACGACCCACAAAATTCCAGAGCAAATAACGCATATACATGTGTCCCATCTGATGCGTAAACATGAAGCGGAGGTTATCGCCAAAACTTGGTTTTTCGCCAGGAGCTAAACCCAACATATCCTGATACATTTGAATGTGCTGAGGCGTTGTGCTATATACACGAGGCAAAAGCATCTGACCATCTTTTGCATAAATCAATTTCTGCTTGTGGTCATACACTTCATATTTGCCATCCTTCATTTTATAGATAGGATTGCCTTGTTCTACGCTTTCAACCGTTCCTGTGAAAATTGGTCCATAAGATAATGAACGCTCACCGTATTGCTCACGCTTCAAATATTTTACGTAATTCAAGATATTGCTGGGGTCGTTTTCGTTAATTGGCGTATTATATCCCGAACGAACCAAAGCCAAATTATACGATAAATACCCAATCAAAACGAAGACAAAAGCCAATAAGGAAAGATTGAGAACAACTTTTTCTTTTTTGATTGAATACAAAATACCATAAACAATTGACCCGACAAAAAGAATCAAAAATATCGAAACGCCCACGCCATAAGGCAAACCAAGTCCATTGGTAAAGATTAATTCAAATTGAAAGGCTAAGGATGGAATACCTGGAATAACGAATGAATTAATAATTCCTAAGATAACGAATCCAATAAATAAAGCGATGAAACCACCTTTATACGTAGGAACAGCCGTCTTTTTGAAATAATACATCAATGCCAAAGCTGGAACTGTTACCAAGTTCAATAAGTGAACTCCAATTGAAAGTCCTACGATATAAGCAACTAACAACAACCAGCGATTGGCGGCTGCTTCGTCCTCAATCAATTCCCATTTAAAAGCCGCCCAAACAACCAAAGCCGTAAAGAAAGACGACATGGCGTAAACCTCCGCCTCAACTGCCGAGAACCAAAACGTATCTGAAAAAGCATACGCCAACGACCCCACAACACCCGCACCTAAAAGCGTAAGGCATTGACCTGATGATAGTTCCGAGAATTTTTTATTGTAAACCTTACGTCCAATCATCACGATGGTCCAGTGCATAAACAGAATTGTGAAAGCACTCGAAAGCACCGACATCATATTTACCCAAAAGGCAACCCTTGAGAGGTCTGAACCTGCTAACATCGAAAACA
>JANPIG010000551.1:0-2931 GCA_031424875.1 Cytophagales bacterium | reverse complement strand
AGGAATCGGAATTGAGGAAATTTTAGAAGCAGTTATTCATAGAATTCCAGCACCCAAAGGAGATCCAGAAGCACCATTACAAGCCCTTATCTTTGATTCTGAATTTAATTCTTATCGTGGTATAGAAGTTATGTTTCGTGTTTTCAATGGCGAAATCAAGAAAGGAGATAAAGTAAAATTTGTGGCAACGGGTAAAGAATATTTTGCTGATGAAATCGGTACGCTACGTTTTGAAAAGGAACCTAAAAATGTTGTGAGTACAGGTGATGTAGGATACTTGATTTCTGGAATTAAGGAAGCCAAAGAAGTTAAAGTAGGCGATACTATTACCCACCGAGACCGCCCATGCAAGGATTTTATTGAAGGATTTTCGGAAGTAAAACCAATGGTTTTTGCGGGTATTTATCCTGTGGAAACCACTGAATTTGAAGACCTTAGAGATGCCATGGGCAAACTCCAGCTCAATGATGCTTCGTTGGTGTGGGAACCCGAAACATCCATGGCTTTGGGCTTTGGTTTCCGTTGTGGTTTCTTAGGAATGTTACATATGGAGATTGTACAGGAACGTTTGGAACGTGAATTTAATATGACCGTTATTACGACTGTTCCCTCAGTAAAATTCAAAGTAACCATGACCAATGGCGAAGAAATTTGGGTTTCTGCCCCTTCTGAACTGCCAGAACCAAACAATATTAATTTCGTTGAAGAACCCATCATCAAAGCACAAATTATTACTAAAGCCGACTACGTAGGAGCTATTATGAAATTGTGTTTGGATAAAAGAGGCATACTTAAAAATCAAATTTATCTAACCTCCGACCGTGTAGAATTATCTTTTGATTTACCACTCTCAGAAGTTGTGTTCGACTTTTTCGACAAATTAAAGACCATTTCAAGGGGATATGCTTCTCTGGATTATGAATATAAAAACTATGAAATAGGCGAAATGGTGAAGTTGGACGTGATGTTAAACGGTGAGAAGGTAGATGCCCTTTCCGCCATCGTTCACCGAGACAAGGCTTATGAATGGGGCAAACGCCTGTGTGAGAAATTGCGTGAATTATTACCCAGACAACAATTTGACATTGCAATTCAAGCTGCCATTGGACAAAAAATCATTGCTCGAGAGACCGTGAAAGCTCTTAGAAAAGATGTTACTGCTAAATGCTACGGTGGTGATATTTCCAGAAAACGTAAATTATTGGATAAGCAAAAGAAAGGTAAAAAACGCATGAGACAAGTAGGCAACGTAGAGATTCCGCAGTCAGCATTTATGGCAGTTTTGAAATTGGATTAAGTTGCGTTTGAGAAGAGTTTTAAAGTAAAATTATTATTAAAACAAAGATGCCTCATTGTCATTCTGATTAAGCATCCCCGAAAGAATCTAACTTATTCATATAGATATAATGTTAGATTTTTACGGGGAAGCCTAATCAGAATGACATTGAGGCATTAAAAGTTGTAAGATATTCAAATTGTTTTAAATTTAATTATCAATTTAGTAAATTTAAAATCATAATTGATTCAGAATTATTCCCATATTTACTATCTCACACTTTTCACTTCATACCCCTTCCAACCAAAGTAAAAAACTACTAAAAAACATAGCAAAGGCACAATGTAGGCGAATTGAATATCTGTTAAGTCAGATATTCTGCCCATGATTAAGGGGAAAATTGCCCCACCCACAATTGCCATAATTACTAAGGAAGAACCAATTTTAGTATCATCGCCAAGTGACTGAACGCTTAAAGAAAAGATGGTCGGAAACATGATTGACATAAAGAATTCTACTCCAATCAGGCCATAAACCGATAACATTCCGCCCATCGCAACTACAATAGTTAGCAAAATCAAGTTAATAAGAGCAAAAAGTGCCAATAATCGGTTTGCAGCTACATATTTTAACAAAAATGTCCCAATAAATCGCCCAATCATGAAGCATAATAAGGCAAATGATAGATAATTAGCGGCAGTTTTTTCTCCAATTTGAGCAGTTTTAAATAAATATCTAATAAAAAAACTCGATACACATACTTGAGCGCCTACGTAAAAAAATTGTGCAGTTACTCCCCAAATCAAATGTTTGTGTCGCCAAATACTATTGTTTCCAGATGATAATTCTAAATCATGT
This sequence comes from Cytophagales bacterium, assembly GCA_031424875.1. Taxonomy (GTDB): domain Bacteria; phylum Bacteroidota; class Bacteroidia; order Cytophagales; family Spirosomataceae; genus Arcicella. The sequence goes on along the minus strand of JANPIG010000551.1, from coordinate 797 downwards.
TTATGGTCTGTAATTTCTGGCAAATGGCTTTTGTACAATAAAAAGGCAACTGCCAAAACCACAATTCCAATTATCAAATAAGGTATTTTAACGGTGGCAGCTTCATTGTCGAGATAAGTACTTAATTCTGCAACTGACATGGTAGCCTCTTGACTTACCGACAAAGTTTTGCCCGATAAAATAAACATTCCGCCTAACAAAGGAGCTATGGTAGCGGCTAATCCGTTGAATGATTGGGCAAAATTAATGCGTTGTGAAGCATCTTTAGGATCACCCAAAACGGTAATGTAGGGATTTGCGGCTGTTTCCAAGAAAGTCAAACCACTGGCAATAACGAATAAAGCCAACAGAAAAAACTCAAAAACCCGCATATTGGCAGCAGGTATGAATAAAAAAGCCCCAACAGCAAAAATCAATAATCCACCAATGATCCCTGCCTTATAGCCATACTTTTTCATGACTAATCCCGCAGGAATTGCCATCACGAAATATGCTACAAAAAATGCAGAGTCAATAAGTGCAGATTGAAAGTCGGTCAGGCGACAGGCTTTTTTGAGGTGCGGAATTAAGATAGGGTTGAGGTTGTGGGCAAAACCCCACAGGAAAAATAAAATGGTTACTAAAATAAAAGGAATTAGGTATTTGTTCTTCATGATGGATGGAGCATAAATAATGGTTGCATTATAAACCGTTCATTATGAAAAGAAAATATGGCTCAAATCTACCTATTTGGTTGTTGCGATTACCAATTAATTATTGTGAGATATGCCAATAATTGACATCTTAATTATTGATTG
>JANPIG010000550.1:0-4682 GCA_031424875.1 Cytophagales bacterium | reverse complement strand
TAAAATTCACGGCTACAAGAGAACCGAGCCGCTGGCTCTTTTATGACGATAATTTCCGTAAAAGAGCCAGCGGCTCGGCTCTTTTTTAACCGTGAGTTTCAACCCACGGAAACCGTCCTCGCCTTCTTCCAATCTACTTGACTTTCGGCAGTTTTCAGGTCTATGAAAGGAAATTCTATTAGTAAATCTTTCAGTTTATCTAAACATCCCGACAAACCATAATAAGATTTGAATTTACGTAAACGGCTCAATTCTTCAATCATGGGTTGTTTGGCATCAAAATCTCGGGGGTGAAAATAGGTCATTACGTAATTTGACTGCTTGGTCAATTGTTGCAAAACAGGATAAGGAAGTAACCTAAAATACCCTCCACCCGAAAAGATTAAAGGCTTGCCCAAACCATTGAAAGTATTAATGGGAAATTCCTTCAAACGATGTCCATCAATATCAATCCAGCAGGGTTCTGCCACACCAAACTGTTCAAAACCTCCGTGCGAGCGTTTGGCGGGAAAAATGGAGCAATCTACCTCTATTCCATTCTCAATTAAGACTTCAAAAACCCATTTATTTTCCTGTTTTATCGAAAACCCAGGGGCTCTATATGCTCTAATTTTCTTGCCAATAACATCCTCCAGAGCCTTAATGGACGTTTCTAAATCATTTTTAAATTCTGAACGACTTTGTTCATAAGCCAATTGATGAAGGTCTGAATGAGTAGCAATTTCGTAACCTTTGTCTGCAATCGCTCGTATGATATGGGGATGTTTGCGTGCCACCCAACCCAAACAAAAGAAGGTGGCTTGCTGATTGGTTTCTTCCAAAAGCTGAAAAATTCGCTCCATATTTTCCTGAATTCTACTGGGATATTTTGCCCAATCTGCTTCGGTTTTGGTGGAATCATTATCCAGAATGTGAAACCATTCTTCTATGTCAAAAGTAAGGATATTCATTTTGTTTAATACAAGTTTTCTAACTCGTAAATCAGCATAAAATTTTCAATGTTCAATCGGGCGGCGTTCCGTGCTCAATATTCTATGTTCAAGTAGGTTAGCACCAAGATAATTCACTTAAAATTGAGAGTCTTTTTATTGTACGTTATTTTTACTTGAAAGTTGAGCACGGAACGCTTCCCGATTGAACATGGGAAATTGAAAATTAACATTTACTTTATTTTTTCAGTAAAACTTCTTCCCAGCCTTCAAAAACTCTTTCACATCCTGTTTTGTGGGGAATGAAAAGTAGGTTTTTTCTTCTTCTGGATTAGGGATTAATTCGTAATTTCCTTCATGGATTTTCTCTACTGATTCTAAGATGGCTTGCATTCCTAATAGTTTGGTATGGTCAATTAACTCAGCTTGGGTACGGTTGCCAATTTCAACTTTTTTCTGAACCAAAATCTCCCCACTATCAATGCCTTCATCCACAAAGAAAACCGATACACCCGTGTATTTTTCGTTATTTTTCATTACCCAAAAAGAAGGCATCAACCCTCGATACTTAGGTAAAAGTGCAGTATGAAGGTTTAAACAGCCTTTTGGAGCAAGATTTAGGAGAGGTAATTTAAAAATCTGATTTCCCGCAATCGAAATAAGTAAATCGGGTTGATAGGCTTTTAAGCGTTCTAAATTTTCGGCTTTATTAATATTCCCCTCAATTTCTACTAAAGGAACATTATGTTTTGCCAAAATATTTTTAACCTTTTTATTAGGATTCAACTTAGAAAACACAAATTTGAAACCGTAGTTTACAAAGAAACCAAAGCCAAAAATATCATAAGTTTTTTTCAACTTATCCGTAAAAGATTCTCTTTTGCCGAAAGGTGAAACATCAAAAACTACCGTAGCCACTATTTCCGAATGCTTTGGCATATTTTTAATGAGGTAGTCAATGTTTTGAGCCAAATAAAATGGGTCGTCTTGAGTAAGAAGGATTATTCGCATATAATATGTAGGACGGTGGTTCAACAATTCGACAACCTTGTCCGTAATCAAGTAAGATTTAGTATAAGTTAAGCTTATCGCAAAAACAATTGTGAAATTTTCGAAATGGGTTTTAGCCAAAGGGTAAACCAATGAGGTTTCAAACCATTGATTTGCCATGCTCTGCGGTCTTCCATGTTTGCTCGATAACGATGTTTCCATGAGGCAGTGCTGGTACCTCCATTTCGCATAGTCATAACCACTTCAGGAAGGTAGTGAGCCTTAAGATTATTTTTATATAACATCCTGAGCATCAGTTCATAATCTCCCGAACAGGTAAAATCCGTAATGTAATCTCCGTACTTATCGAAGGCTGATTTTTTCAAATAAAATGATAAATGTGGGGGCATCCAACCTTTTAGCCAATTCTCACGATTATATTCACCCGAACGCCAATAACGTACAATGGTGTTGTCATCACCTATATTTACATATTGTTTATCTCCATAAACAGCATCCGTTTTAAAAGTTTCAAATGCCTGTGCTATATGACTGATTACGTGCATATTAGGGTAAAAATCATCTCCCCCAATTGTTCCTATTACCTCGCCCTTTGCCAGTTTTACGCCTTTATTTAAGGCATCATAAATACCTTTATCGGGTTCGGAAATGTATTTGATTTTCCCCTCAAATTCCTTTAAAATATCAACTGTTCCATCTTTTGAAGCCCCATCCACCACGATATACTCTAAGTCAGGATGATCCTGCGAAAGTACACTCTCAATGGTCTGGCGAATAGTTTTGGCACTGTTGAAGGAAACAGTGATGATGGATATTTTCATGTTGCAAAGATACCACTAACTCCATAAAAAAAGAATAGAAAAGGGTTTTATGCTTTTCTATTCTTCTGTTTTTTTGAATGAAAATTTTACTGTTTAATGTAATTGATATTATATTCAAAAGCAGTTATTTGATCTTTTGAACTAACCAACAATTTAATATCGGGGTCATTTGGGTCTGCTATTAATTCCAATACTTTCAAAAACTGGTCTTTAGTGAAACCCAAGGTAAGGTTGTTTCCGCTAACTTTAGCCGTAAATTCTAATGTTTGTCTCCCTACATTAATAATCAAATTTGTGCCAGATGTAGTATAAGTAATAGGAGAACCCTCAAAAGTACCAGTTCCGTCAGTCTTGAATTCTATAATAGAATCATCAGCAACATCACTTAAATCTACACTTTGAGCTTGAGCTCCCGAACCCACCGTTAATTTACCTGTAACTCCGTTTTGTTTCCATTTCCCAGCAACCGATGCGGGCGTAACTTCATCACTTTTCTTACTACAATTCAGTATAAAAGTATTAGATCTAAATGAAACGCCTATTCCAAACATATTAGGGAGCGCATCACTATTTAGTTCAACGTTGTATTCATCATAGAAACTTTTCATTGATTAGAAATAATCATAAAAAAAGAGCTAATCATTGACGATTAACTCTTTTCTTTTATTGCTAAAATGTACATTTTAGAATTTGAAAGCAGCACCCAATTTTAGAGTAGCAGCACCTGCGCCAATTTCTGCAACGCCACCCACATTTTCAGAAAACCAATATCTTGCTCCAATATGACCTTGAAAGAAAATACCACTTAATCCCCCAACTCCTGTTCCAGGCCATGATAAATAACCTAAGCCCAATCCAGCATAAGGATCTAATTTATCCCCTGCTTTCAATAATTCACCCAAGTGATAAGAACCTCTTGCAGCAATGTAAAGAAGACCACCAGTACCATAAGCGTTTCCTAAACTTAAATAGTCAACACCACCACCAGCACTAATAGCATCAGTAAAACCATGTTCAAAAGAACCACCAATACTAAGGTTACCGAAACCATTACCTAAGCCTATGGTTGCATTTAGTAAATTGTCTCCTTGTTTATAAGCCTGTGAAAAACCTTTGAAAGAAGTGGTTGCTATTAAAGCAAGTAAGAAAGAAAGAGTTAGTAATTTTTTCATGAGATAAGAAATTAAAGTTGAAAAATTGATTTAGTGATAATGTTTTTAGATTATCTAACGGCACAAATTAAATACTTTTTAAAATCTCAACAATGCGAAACTTAGTAAACGGTCGGTTGAATTTAATATGTGGTTGAATTAAACCGACCATAAACTACACTAATGTATTGTGTTTACATGACAATTCCAATTATTTCAAGCCCAAATCCTCTTGAATATCAGACACTTTCGATTTCAGACTTGATAAAACAGACTCAAAATTCTCTGGACGAGCCAATGGGGCATTTACTGAAACATAAAACTTGATTTTGGGTTCTGTACCTGAAGGACGAGCTGAAACTTTTGTACCATCTGCCAGAACCAACTGAATTACATTGGATTTCTCCATACCTAAACCTTCGGAGATATTAGTAATTTCCCCCGTTTTGAGGTCTTTTGAAGTCAAATTATTGTAATCCAATACAGTAACTGGCTCTGAACCTGCCACAGTAGCGGGGATATTATTCCGCAAATTGGCCATCATTTGTTGAATTTCTTCTGCACCTGCTTTTCCTTTTTTGGTTAATGAAATCAAGCCTTCGTAATAGAAGCCGTTCTCCATATACATCTCCGTCAAGAAGTCAAATAATGATTTACCGTTATCCTTTGCATAGGCAGTCAATTCGGCAATCATGGCACACGACGCTACGGCATCTTTATCACGCACTGCATCACCAATCAGGTATCCATACGATTCTTCTCCTCCGCCA
>JANPIG010000549.1:0-3986 GCA_031424875.1 Cytophagales bacterium | reverse complement strand
CTTTAAAAGGACGACTTCCGTAAACTGCTATTGCAATTTCCTTTCTTTCCATTCATAACCTTTTCCTTGTGAAATCAACCCGAAAAATACTACATAAAAGGGATAAAAGATTTGAATAATTGGAATAAAAAATATCTTATTTGAATAACCTAAATAACTGATAATCAAAGACAAAAAAACAAATTCAGCTCCAAATTTCAAAGCTAAAAATCCTAAACTTCCCCCCGTTGGCAACAAAAAGTAGGTTAAAATTACTCCAACGTTCACAGCAAAAATAAATATGGCTAAAGCAGAAATCTGCCAGTTATTATAATGTTTCCATTTACTTGCCCAACGTTTTCTTTGTTGATAAAAATGCGTAATGTCAGGTTGCGAGCTTGTTTTTACAATTGAGTCTGGATTTGTATTAAACAAAATATGATTTGGGTATAATTTAACAATTTTGTGCATCAAAAATTCATCATCACCAGATGCTAAATGTTCATTTCCAGTAAACCCGCCTACTTTTTTAAAAACTTCTCGGGTATAAGCGATGTTTGCTCCGTTGCACATATTAGGCTTATTCAAGTACATGGCACAGGCACCTGACCCAATTAAACTGGCAAATTCAATAATTTGTGCGGCGTTCCAAAAGTTGTTTTTATCAATAAATGTTACGGACGAACTAATCAATTTTGCATCGGTAGATTTATAAAATTGCTGAATTGAACTCAACCAAGTATTAGAAACTCTACAGTCTCCATCGGTTGTGAATATTAATTCTCCCGAAGCTATTTCAATACTTTTATGGATGGCTCTTTTTTTGGGTGAGGCAGCATTTTCTTCAAAAATATTTATCAATCTCAAACTGTAATTTGCCGTTTCTTGAAATTCTAAAACTAAATCAGCAGTATTATCCGTTGAACTATCATTGGCAACAATCACTTCAAAGTTTTCGAAAGGATAGTTTTGATTATTAAGGTCTTGCAAAAGTTTTATGATATTTTCTGCCTCATTGCGTACGGGTATAATAATGGATAATTTAGTATCTTTTTCAGAAGAAATTATGGATTGTTTATTTTGCATTTTTAACCAAGTAAAAATTAGTACAAGATTAAAAATAAAATATAAACTATTGAGTATCAATAATATTATTGTCATTTATAGTAAGATTCTGAAAAATATTCGGTAGCACTGCCCTACTTTACCATACTTAGTGATGTATTGTTAATTTCTATAACATTAAAAAATTAATATTGAATTGTTTTCCCCAAAAACGATTGTTTTTAAAACTGTTTTCAATCAAACATTTTGTACACATTCATTGGAAAGGGCTTTGTATAAATTAATCATAGTTAGCCCAAAATAAGCTTTTTAAAAATCGAAAATAGTTTTTACAATAAAATACTTGTTTTAAGTTTACTTTCTTGGGTATTTTGCATTATGACAATCAGTAAAGAAAAAATAATTTTAGGTGTTGACCCTGGTACTCGTTTTATGGGCTATGGCGTTATTTTGACCAATGGCGACTCAATGAAAGTTTTGCAATATGGCGTTATTAATGTGAGCAAATATACAACGCAAGGCATGAAATTAAAGAAAATTTATGAGCGAATTATTGGAATCATCGAAGAATTTATGCCTGATGAAATGGCAATTGAGGCTCCTTTTTTTGGAGTAAACGTACAGTCGATGTTGAAATTAGGAAGAGCTCAAGGAGTTGTGATGGCGGCAGCATTGTCTCGAGAAATTCCCATTGTTGAGTATTCACCAAAAACGGTCAAACAGTCGGTGACTGGTAATGGCAATGCCTCAAAAGAGCAAGTTGCCGCCATGTTAGATACACTTTTGAAAATGAAATTAGATGCCAAAATGTTTGATGCTACGGATGCTTTGGGAATTGCAGTTTGTCATCATTTTCACGGAAATAATGTTATGGCTACTATGAAAGGTACTAAAAAAGGCTGGGGAGCATTTGTAAATGAAAATCCTGAACGAATTAAGTAAGCTAAAATGGCTCATTATTATTGCAAAAAAACCAAAACCTATGAAAATAATAATGTATGCCTTGCTTTTGTTGATTTCCTTAGAATGCTTTTCTCAAATAACTAATAAACAAGGAATTAGCACTTTCGGATTTCGACCTTCAGGAAGTTTGTTAACATTTGGTTTACCCCAGAATTCTACTTCTGGGCAACAAAGCGTTTTGGGCTATTTTCCCTATCCATTTACTGCTCTACCCATAAATGTAAGCACCACTAAACTTGGCAAAACTGATTTAACGTGGGGATATGGCTCATTTGATTTGGGTCTTAATATCACGAAACTTCTTCCAAATGATCATATTCTTCGTGGAGAAATTGGTGGATATTATACTTGTGTCCCTCACAGTTATTCCATTAGCGATAGTTTTCAATTTTATCAAAACGCTAAACAAGCAAGCTTTTGGCAAAATTCTCAAACTTATACAGGTCTAATGACAAGTGTTATGTACACTACAAAATCAAAAGGTAGAAGAATCTGGGGAGAGGCAAGAAATTATTTGCAGTTGGGGATAAGAACCATGAATTATTTGAATCAAAACATTGAACATCAAGAAGATTGGGTATTTAATGGAACGGGATTTAAGGTTCAAAGTGAGGTTGTGAATAGAAATTCATTTCAGTTTTTGGTGGAAATTGGAAGAACTTATTGGAGAAAAACGGATGATATGCGTTCGCTCGAAATGGGAGTAAGAATAGGTATTCCAACTAAAAATTTCACTTCAAATGTCGTAACGGGTTTCTCCAATAATCAACAGATTGGGGGAAATACAATCATGGAGAATGGAGCTTACATTGGTTTTCAGGTTTCTTATAATTTGCCAATTTTACAACTACAAAAAGCCAATAAAAAACAAAAAGCCGATAAGATTTTCTGTGAAATGGAGCGTACAGTTAGCATCAAACATTCTTATAAAGTAGATATACGGGAGCTTAATATCGAATTATTTGACCATGAAAATGAGGATGGAGACATTGTATCCGTTTGCTTTAATGGGCAATATTTGATAGAAAACTATCTACTTACAAACAAACCTAAAACCCTGAATGTCAAACTTTTACCTAATCAACAAAACATTTTGACGGTTTTTGCGAACAACACAGGCAAAGAAGGCGCAAATACATCAGCCATTCGATTTATGTTGAATGGTAAGCAAGAACAAGTAATTCTTTATGCTGATAAGAAGGAATCAGAAGGTATTGAATTTTATTATTAAATTTTAGTTGAATGCAAATTTACAGAAGTCCTCCATCAAAAGGACGACTTCTGTTTTAAACCAAATAGAAACTAAATTTTCAACTGTTCAAAAGCCTCTTTTACCGATTTTACGGGTAACTGACAAGTTTTATTATAACAAACAAAAATCTGTGTTTCGCCTTCTCTTGAACTTCTATTTTCTAACAAAGGCAAATCACTTGTCGTTAAAGTGCCAGATAGCACTTTATTGGGATAAATTTTCAAATCAATTTCATTTCTAAAGGCTTTTGCCTTTTCCCCAACGATTGCGATTTCAGCCGTTGGAGATATCATTTGTGTAGTCAAACAAGCCCAATTTGTTAAATAATCAACATTTGAGAGCAATAGATTTTTCATTTTTGAAAGCATTAAAATTGATAATTCTTTGAAATCTTCTCTGTCCAGTAAAATTCCCAAAGTATAAAGATTCCGTGCCATCATTGAATTTGAACTTGGTATTACGTTATCAAAAATCTCCTTTTTACGAGCAATTAATTCTTCTGCTTCGCTATCTGTAAAATAAAATAATTGATCTTCTTCATCCCAAAAATTTTGACAAACATAAAGCGTTAATTTCTCAGCTAAATGAAGCCAATTTTCTTCAAAGGTGGCTTGGTACAAATTAGTATAAGCATCAATCACTGAGGCATAATCTTCCAAAAATCCTTGAATTTTGGTTTCGCCGTTTTTATAACTATGACTTAACCTATTGTCTTTCAGAAAGTTAG